>JACDGH010000164.1 GCA_013815395.1 Parachlamydiaceae bacterium | reverse complement strand
GTTCTAGCCTGATCCGCAATAGCCCTCGTAATAGCTTGACGAATCCACCAAGTAGCATACGTGCTGAATTTGTAGCCTTTGGTATGATCAAATTTCTCAACAGCTTTCATGAGGCCCATATTGCCTTCTTGAATTAAGTCTAGGAACGATAAGCCTCGATTGGTGTATTTTTTGGCGATAGAGATAACAAGACGCAAGTTGGATTCTACCATCTCACGCTTAGCTTCTTGGCTTTTATCCATCCAGCGTTGTAGCATGCGGACGTCTTTTTTAAAGTCATCAAGAGAGCGGCCGGCTGCAAGTTCACGTTTTTTAAGTTTGCGTTTAGCTGCGGACAACTTGGCTGCAGCAAATTTATTTCTTTCGGCGCGCGGTCCTAATTCGATAATCTCTTTTTCAAGAGAAAGGAAGCGATCGTAAGCGCGCATGATCACTTCTACAAAATCTTCGATGATATTATGTCGGCAATGCAATCGGCGAAGAAAAGCTTGCGTACGAATACGGCATTTTTCAATCTCTTCGGAAAGTTTAATCAATTCATTTTTTTTCAAATCCGGAGAGTCAAATTGATGAAGTAATTGTTCCAATTGGCTATCTTCATCTTTTAGATATTGGCAAAGCTTAGGCAAAAGAATCATAAACTCTTGCTTATGAGCAATTTCTTTTTCACTAATGCTTTTATCAAAGCGCTCTTTGCCTTGAATAAGAAAGTTGGCAATTGAAATAGCTTCGCAAGTTGAATAGCGAAAGCGCATGATGATTCTTTCAATTTGAATCTGTGCTTTTTCAATGCGCTTGGAGATTTCAACTTCTTCTTCTCTGCTGAGGAGAGGGACAGAGCCCATTTCTTTAAGATACATCCTTACAGGATCGTCTGGCGCACCTTCAGCACGTCTGGGAAGACCTTCTAATTCTTTGGCTTCTTTTTTTCGTTCTTTTTGACGATCCACTTCTGATTGGTTTAAAATCTGAATGTCCATGCCGCTCAAGAAGATGAGCACCTGGTCAATCTGATCGGCAGAATCAAAGGTCATGGGGAGGATTTCGTTGATTTCCTCATACGTGATAAACCCTTGTTCTTTGGCTATACTGACCAGTTCGTCAACTTTCTGTTGATGTTGCTGGGAGAAGGTGCTTTTAAAATGAGTTTTGTCCATGTTTTCCTAATGACTAAATCTGAAATTTTGTATATAAGGAGCTGTTTGCAAAAATACAATGTTGGCGGGCTTTGCAAGTGTTTTCAAAACTTAATTTTATTACCTGCCTAGTCAATATTCTGTCTATCATAATTGCAGAATAGACAAAGATTTCTTTTCAGAGGAGGAAAAGATGACGATTTCCAGCTTCCAGGTAGCGCTTCGTGTACGTAAGGTGAGTTCCAACTCGGCAGGGGAATTCTCTTACACCTGCCCTTTTTTGTCAAGTGTCGAAACATCAATAAATTATTAAAAATAGTAAAACCATGCACCTCTATGCTCTAGGAAATGATGAGAAAGTTATATATGCAGGGCATGCTGATAAGCATATAAATTATATTTGCTTGGAATGTGCACAGGTTGTTCGGTTGCGCAGCGGCTTTCATAGGCAGGCACATTTTTATCATTTGCAACCGAATCATAAATGCCGCCTTAATGGCAAAAGCATGTCACATTTAATGTTGCAGCACTATTTAGAGTCTGTTTTGCCAAAAGGGGAGGTGCAGTTAGAACATCGCTTCCCATTGATTCAGCGCATTGCTGACGTGGCTTGGATTACTGAAAAAATCATTTTTGAGGTTCAATGTTCGCCGATCAGTGCAGCAGAAGTTTTGCAACGTAATGCAGATTATGCTTCGCAAGGATATCAGGTAGTGTGGTTGTTACATGAGAATCGGTACAATCAAAAGCGATTGTCTGCAGCCGAAGATGCTTTAAAATGTTTTCCCCATTATTTTAGTAATATGGATGCTGAAGGGAAAGGTGATGTTTTTGATCAGCTCTCTTTTGCTGTGCAGGGAATGCGAAAACAGTATTTGTCCAAGTTGCTAATCGATGTGTCAAAGCCACATCGCAAGCTACATGTGGATCAATTATCTTTGCCGCAAATCATTGCAGAACGCTTGGAAACTTGGCCAGTATGTTTTCGGGGAGATTATGTTTATCTTTGTCATGAGAAAGCCAGTGATATAGAATTATTAAAGGTATTTTTAGACGCAATTTTTTTGGCTGAAACTCAATGGAGGGTTGATTTTGATCGGGGAATAATGGAATTATCCTTATGGAATTTCTTTAAAAAAATTTATGTCAATTATTTAGCCTTTTCATATAGATCAGTATTGCGGTTGATTTTGGAAAAAGCGAGTCGTTAGGAAATGTAGAGTCCCTAAGCGATGGCTTATTTTTATAATGAGGTAGAGGTAGTATTAATAAATTACAATAAGATCGATCTCTTTCGGCATGTGGCGAAAAATACTTTGCGGTGAAGTCCCTCTAATAAAATTCAAAAGGAAATGGGGTCCTTTTCGTCTTCCTATAATGACTTTTTTAACATTTTTTTCTTTAGCAATTTCAGTTAGGCTATGAGTTACATGGGAGGAAATTGTATATAAAAATGAAATAAGATTTTTATTTCCCCGTGCAATGACATAATCGAAAACTTTACAAGCCTCTTGATCATCCCCCCATAAGCTCTGATTATCCTTATCAGTGGTTACTTTTTGTTCACGGATGAATAAAATATGCAATGGCACATTATATACTTCAGATTCATCTAGGGCATAATCTAGTGCTTTATTAATGCCCTGAACTGCGACAAGCAATCCACCACTAAGATCTTTTGGGGGCTCTGGCAAAAGAGCCCTTGCAGGTGTTTCAGCAATAGTCTTCTTTTCCTTACCCTCAATAACAAATGTGCGCAGAAACAATCCAAATGTCATAATTGCGAAAACAAAATTCCGTGCCTCTGGTTTATCAATAAATAAAGATAATTCAATCAAAGTCATTATAATGAACGTGGCAAACATGAAGAAGCGTTGCCACGGTTTAATTATAAGCTTCATATTAATAGATGTAGCTCCTAGATTTACAGCAATTGCGCCCACAAATCCCACCGCATACAAATTCGCTAAACCTCGTACATCACTGACAAATAACAGCAATCCCATAGGAAGCAGAAAAGCAATAAGTGTCGGATATATTGGCACCCCGAATCGATTAAGTTTTTGAAAATATTCTGGCAACTCTCCATCTCGCGAGACAATAAAAAGCAAAGAAATTAGAGCCACAAGCGCTGTATTCACTGCTGACAGTAATAATAAGGTAATTACTATACTGATAATAAACGAAAAAATAGTGCCTACAACAGGTCCAAAAAGCGACCCAGAAAAAATCTGACCCATATAGCGCAACATAGCATCACGCACATTTGGAAATCCTGGTGCATTAACATCATCACCGCTAATTTCAAGTCCAGGAAGTGCATTCATAGCAAGCCCGAAAAGGCTTGTAAAAATACAAACTTCTAACATTACCATAATGATTGCAGGGGTAGAAGTCTTTGCTACAGAGGGCTGTCTTATCGTAGATCCAGGATCTAGTTTCATGGAACCGGTCATGTTAGCAATGGCTTCAATACCAGATAACGCTACTATGATTCCCACAAAAATATTCCAATCTTCTCCAATTGTTTTGTGTGGCCATGGCAAATTATGGATAGCTTCCGAAATGAAGGGTAGACTTAACATACCTAAGCAAACAACAATGATGAGGGTTGGAATTGCAAGAGCAATTGCCATACTACCGGTGTTTTTTGGACCCAGAAAATTAAGTATTCCTATTAATCCTATTGAGCAAATAGCCCAATATTCGGGGTGTGCTACATCCAAGTAATGAAAAGCTGCTAAGGCACTCAGTGCAGCAGTAACGAGATAATCTGCTAGTAAAAAAAAAGCACTAATGACCGAAAGTACCTTTGAATGTTCACGGGCACTGGCATAAACTCCGCCACCATTGGGATATAATTTACAGATAATAATATAACTACTTCCTACGAGAAGTGTCAGTATACTAACTGCAAAAATAAACCAGAATGAACTGTAGCTTGCTAGTGCAAATGCCAAACCTAGGACGTAAGCTTTACTTGTTCCCCAATCACCATAGAGAATGGCTGCAGCACGCCAAGAATTAACTTCACGAGGTCGTGCAGAACTCATTGTTGTCATATATCTAGTCATAAAGAATCCAAAAAGTGAATATATTTAATTACACTTTGCGACAGATTCAAATACTTATGCAATATTTTTCTGATTTCAGAAATTCTAAAAGATCTGTCAAATCGTGCAGGTTATAATTTCACAGTCCTTAGGGATAGAGGATTCCGATGGCGTAATGGCGGAAAATCCCCGTAGGGATAAGGCCAAGATGAGCTTTAAGAATGAGATTAGAACCCGATTTGGTCTTTAAGGATAATTTGAAGGATGTTTCTGGTTTATGCGGCAGATTAGCAAGGCTTTGGCGCCAATCACTCAAACTTTCTTGGATAATGTCATTGAAATTCTGAGTAAATTTTTCTGGACTCCATCCTGTAGTTTCGCGAATGTGGTTGTTGACAAAGAGGATTTGGTTTTCTTTGGGGGAGTATAGGAGTACGGTAGAGCTGCTTTCGTTGCGAAGTGTATCGCACAAGCGCCTTAAATCAAGTGTAAAGCTGTTTGCTGGAGAATCCAGAAAAGAAGATATTTGAGTGTTAAAACGATTAGAGCCCGTGACTTTTTGGGCAATATCAAGACATCGCTTGAGCATAGCGGAAGCCGCTTCGCTTGAAGCAATGAGCTTTTCGTATTGAGTATCTGAAGGTTCATGTTCGTTTGAAGAGGCAGAGTTATTTGAAGGAGAAGAAAAAATATTTTGATCGGAAGAAAGTGGGGAGCTGGGTTCAAGATGTCTTTCGGCAATCTGCAGTAATGTTTTTATTTCATAAGTCAGGTCAGACACTTTTGTTTCAAGATGGGAAATTTGATATTGTTTTTTTTCAACTTGTTGCTTGTATTCTATGATTTGATTTTGAAGTTCATTGTTGTAAATTTTGAATTGTTCTTGTTGCTGCAAACAAGTCTGTTTGTAAGTCTCAAGATCATTCAGGGCCTTATGCAAACTATTTTGAAAGTCTTTTTTTTCTCTACCCAGCTGCTGTTGTTCTTCTATAAGTCGAGTGATATCGAATTGCAATTGAGTATTGCTTTGTTGGGTGTCTTGCAAGGTTTTTTCTGCAGCGACGATTTCTTTTTGGAGATTAATTAGGGCAGGGTCAGCATCGAAATTACAAGCTGTATTCTGTTCAGAAGTAGGGATGTGGATTGGAGCAGGAGGATTTTCGATGCATTCGGAAAGGATAACGGAACAGTTTTTCCATGAAAGTTCCCATTTAGCCATTATACAGTAAAGACCTAAGGATCCCATTGAAGATAATAGGAGGGAGATGCATAAAAGCAGCCAATTACTTTGGGTATGACCAGTGAGGGCTCCGAGTGAGCTAAGTCCGATAAAGGGTATGAAGTAGCATAAAATCACGGCCCACAATACTATGTGGCGTGATTGTGGTGGAGTTTGTTTCATGTTATTTTGGGGAGTTGTGGCCTACTATTTTTAGTATACAAAAATCGCAATTTAAAAAAGATGGAAAAATATAAAAATAGATAAAATTGCTTCTTATGTAAGGGACGACAAGCCAGCCAGTTACTTTTGCAATTACCTCTTTACATCCTTAATGTTCTTTATTATTTTTGTGGATTCGCCTCTTGAAAATCGTTGCCGCGATAACTTTCGCGAGGGTCATCGGGATATTCTGAAAGACGACTATTATATTCAGCATTAAACCAGTCGTTATACTCTTTATTAGCATCTTCGTTGATTTCACGATTTATAGTTCGATTTAAATCTTCAAAGCGGATCACGTTATATTCATGGTGCGCGTTATAATAATTAGCCTGCATAATATCCATTGGGACTTCCGGAGACTTATGCCCATAATTTTGGACTTCAATCCGATGTTCCCCGCGCGCAAGTAGATTGTCGTTTTCAGCTGCACATAATTGCCCGAAAAATAATAGGGCTAATGAAGAGGATATAATTTTAAAAAAATTTACCATAGCCACCCTAGCGTTTGCATCTTATTCA
>JACDGH010000163.1 GCA_013815395.1 Parachlamydiaceae bacterium | reverse complement strand
CAATAGAAAATTGGCATTTCCTATTGTGGGAGATTAGTAGAGCCGCACTTCCGAGGCTGACAAAGAATAGCAGAATAGATAATTTGCCTTTGGCGAAGCCTTTGGAGTGCGTCAGCTCCTGCTGCGCCCTTTAATTCAGGAGATCAATTGTAGCAAAATAGAATGGTTTTGCAATAAGTTTTTAGTCTCTGATTACTTGATTATATACTAGGGGGCTTAGAGTGATCTTCTGAATTAAAGGGCGCAAGCAGGAGCTGACGCACTCCAGAAGCTTCGCCAAGGGCAAGCAAACTATCTAGTTTCAGCTATTTCCTGACAGCATCGGAAGTGCGGCTCTACTAACTTCGATCTACCTCTAATTCTATCCGTTCATTTAATACACTTTTATCTTTCCATCAAATCAATCTCAACTTCCAAATCTATTAATTGCGATTCTAAAGAGTTAATTTGTGTAGGCAGATTTTGTTTTTGGCCTAAGAAAAATGTGTTGTATTTGCGCCATTCAAATTCTTGCTGCTCAACATCTTTTATATTCGCAAGATGTGGTAGTAATTTTGTGACGTGACTCCATATATCTTCATTAAATTTATATTCTAAAACTATTTCACAACTCTTTACATTTTCTTTCAGTATTTCTAAATAGTGAGAAAGCGTTGTTTTTTTGGTGATAGCGCTGGCCTTCAAAGCTTTATTTTCATCTGCTAATTTTTCTACTCTTGCCTTATCACCTTGCGCACTTCTGTATATGAATGGATTAAGTTTGGGAATTACAGATAATCCTCCAGCAGGGGCAGACATTGTAAATAGAATCCCTCCTGCAGCCAGTCCAGAGGGACTAAAACCAGACAACGCAGCAATAAAAAGAGGAACTCCTATAGAAAAGGTAAAATAACATGCTAATGCTACAGCAGCAACTACAGCAATACTTTTTGCTATTCCCACAATTTTCCTATTTCTATAAAAATTGGGATTCTTTTCATAACTGCTTAAATCTTTTTTAAGATTTACAATTTCATTATTGTTTTTTGAAAATAATTCCATTGAATTAGAAATTGATTTCATTGAATATGACACACTGGTATTTCCTATATTTCCTGTACTCATTTTAAACCTCCATTAGTTAATATATTAATTATTTAAACAAGACCGACTATATATAAATAATGTTAAGATAATATAAATTTATTTATAATATTTAATAAATTTTATTTTTGAAGGAAAAAAAATCTGATATAGGAAAAGCGAGAAACCATGACTCTCAAAATCCGGTTGGATTTTCCGACAAAAGGCTGTACAACATAGTTAAGGTAGCATATCTTAAGTCTTGCTTGTATCAAAAGCTTTCTTTCCACGGTAGGGGGGACGTAATAGCCCACTAGTCTATAAATACTTGTAGCCAACATCTTTTTCTTGATCCAGTCAGGAATGAATAAAAAGAACAATAAGGAAGAACCGGATTTTGCATTCATAGGCGTAAAAAAAGGAAATTAAAAATGGAAAATTTAATCAAAAAAATTGAAACACAACAAGCACCACAAGCGATAGGTCCGTATTCTCAAGCATTAAGCGTGAATATCACTAATTCTGAGCTTTTGTTTGTTTCGGGTCAATTACCGCTAGATCCTATCACAGGAACGCTTGTTGAAGGTGGCGTGGAAGAAGCCACACGGCGTGTATTGGATAACATAGAAGCTATCTTGATAGCGGCAAATAGTAGTTTGAGTGATGTAGTGCGCGTGGAGATATTTTTAAAAGACATTAACGATTTTCAAAAAGTGAATGAAGAATATAAAAGACGCTTTACCAATACCAATTTTCCCGCACGACAGACAATACAAGTCGCAAAACTTCCCCTTGACGCTTCTATTGAGATTTCTTGCATTGCAGTGGTTCGTAAATAATAAGGACAAAAGTCTCGTTGACTTATGGAAAGCAGGGCGAGATGCCCTGGCTACCTTGAGGGACCCATATTTAGTCCATAGTTATATATGCGCCAGCACCTTCTGCAATAAGAGCACATTCCATTTCATCCATATTATTAAACAAAATTGGACTAGAAAGCATTTCAAGGGTCACCAGAAGACTCTCATAGCTTTCTTCAGAAAGCATTACAACGGTTCCTTCAGCTGAAGTGATGCGATATTTGCATTGCTCATTTGAGGCATTACTTAACATTGCCATCAAATTATCATTAGCTTCTTGAGCCGTTACTGTTTCCATGTGCCCTCTTGTTGAGTATGTTTATCGTGGGAGGCTATCCGCTTCCACTATCTTTATAATTTTATGCTTTCTTCAATGCAATTGTCGTAGCTTCGCCATTTAAATCCCAAACTGTGCCTTCACAAGGCCCAAATTCCACAGAAAGTGCTAATACTTCTCCATTGATCATCGAACTGTACTTATCAAAACATTGCTTAAGTCGGTCGGTGGCCTGCATCTGAATATGAATGCGATCCGTAACCTCAAAGCCATCTTCTCGACGCATCGTATTAATTTTGTTAATCACTTCTCTTGCTAGACCTTCCAGCAATAATTCATCCGACAAATTCGTATCAAGCGCGATTGTGATTAGGCCAGCATTAGCGGCAATAAGACCTTCGCGCACTTGACGTTCTACCTGAACATCTTCAGGAGTTAAAATCACAGATTCGCCCTCGACCAGTAAGTTCACTTCTCCGCCATTCAGCAACGTAGTTAGTTGATCATGTGTAAAGGCATCTATAGCAATTTGCACACTACGCATTAGCTTCCCAACCTTCTTACCTAAAATACGGAAGTTAGGCTTTGCTTTTAACACGACAAATTCTTTTTCGTCGATATCAAATACAACATCTTTGACATTTAGCTCTTCGGCAATCAGATGCTTCTGATCTTTTAGAAAGCGAAGGACTTCTTTATCTTCAGAAGCAATATGCGCGGCCGGCAAGGGCTGACGCACTTTAAGCTTATGTTCTTTGCGTAATGAATGTCCCAAACTCACAGTCGTTTGCACGGCTGCCATAGCGCGTTCCAATATCTCATTTCTTCTTTCCAAGTGATATGTCGGAAAATCGCATAAATGTACAGAATCCGGCATTCCTTGTCGACGTAGATTTTTATAAATCGCTTCGGAAAGGAAAGGAATAAATGGTGCGGCGATTTTGACTAACTCTGTAAGCACATAATGCAATGTCGCAAAGGCCTCATCGCGATCCACAGATTGTTTATCATCCCAAAAACGGCGGCGACTTCTGCGGATATACCAATTAGTTAATTGGTCGACAAATGCCACAAATGGTTCAACAGAGCGACTTAAATCATAATCGTCCATCCCTTCCTGAACATCCTTGATCAATTTATTGAGCAAAGAAAGCATCCATTGATCGATCACAGCTTCAGGTTTCAAAGGTACTGGTTTGTGTTCCCAATTATAGATGCGACCATAAGTGACGAAAAAGCTAAAAGCATTCCATAGTGGAATTAACACTTGGCGTAAAACAAGCTCAACACCAGCTTCTGCAAAGCACAAATCATCAGCTTTTACAGCGGGACTATGCATCATATATAGACGAACAGCATCCGCACCGTAGCGGTTAATCACAATACTAGGGTCGGGATAATTGCGCAGCCTTTTCGACATTTTCGCGCCATCTTCGGCTAATACGATACCGTTGACGACCACGTTTTTAAATGCCGGTTTCTTAAATAAAGCTGTCGATAAGATCGTCAGCGTATAAAACCAACCACGCGTTTGATCTAGACCTTCTCCAATAAAATCAGCCGGAAAGCCTTGCTCAAATAAATGCGCATTTTCAAAGGGATAATGATTCTGAGCATAAGGCATGGATCCGGATTCAAACCAACAGTCAAATACCTCAGGAATACGTCGGAATGTCTTGCCATCTCGCAGAAAAGTGAGATCATCAATGAAATGGCGATGTAAATCTGTGACTTTTGCCCCGGTAGCGCTTTCTAGCTCAGCTATGCTGCCTAAAACTAATACTTCCCCATCTTCATCTGCGCGCCAAATAGGAATGGGCGTGCCCCAATAGCGATTACGACTAATGGCCCAATCGCGCGCACCTTCCAACCACTTGCCAAAACGTCCATTCTTTATATTTTCAGGAGTCCAATGGATTTGCTGGTTAGAAGCTAAAAGGTCATCTTTAATCTTCTCGACCGCAACGTACCAGGTACGCACAGCTTTATAAATCAATGGCGTATCCGAGCGCCAACAAAAAGGATAACGGTGGCGCAATGTAGCAGCCAGAACAACTGATCCTTGGGCTTTCAAGCGCTTGATGATGTCTTTATCGGCATCTTTAACGAATAAACCGGTATATTCAGGGATGTCTTGCGTAAATAAGCCATTGCCATCTACTGGACAAACCAGCTCAATGCCCGCGCGTTGGCAAGCATAAAAGTCAGCCTCACCAAATGCCGGTGCGCAATGCACGAGCCCAGTGCCCTCTTCAGTTGTAACATTTGCATCCATGATTACGCGGAAGGCGCCTTGCTCAGCATGATCTTCAAAATAAGGAAACAAAGGGAAATAGCGCTTGCCTTCTAAGTCCGACCCTTTAAAAGTCCCTAAAAGCTCATAATCAATGCCTTCCTTATCGTAAATGCCCAGCCTTGAGCTGGAAAGATAATAACTTTTGCCATTGGAACGACTGCGGACTTTAACATATTCCATTTCTGGACCGGCCATCACAGCTAAGTTGGAAACCAATGTCCATGGCGTAGTTGTCCAAATCATCAAATGCGTCTCTGGTTCATCCACCAATCTAAAAGCCACGGTTAATGATGGATCATCAATATCTTTGTAATTTTCACCCGCTTCGAAATTAGAAAGAGGAGTTCCTAGCTTCGCAGAAAACGGAGTAACTTTATACCCTTCATAGACTAAACCGCGTTCAAAAAGTTGCTTAAATACCCACCACACGGACTCCATAAAAGAAATGTCCATAGTGCGATAAGTGTCATTAAAATTAACCCATCTTCCCATTCGGTTAACAAGCGTCTTCCATTCCTCAGAGTAACGCAACACAATCTTACGACATTCTTCATTGAAACGAGCGATTCCAAACTCTTTGATTGAGATGGCGCCGGATAATCCAAAGGCTTTTTCAATTTCATTTTCGATAGGCAACCCATGGCAATCCCATCCAAAACGACGCGGCACTTGAAAGCCCTTCATTGTCTTATAGCGCAACACAACATCTTTAATTGTACCTGCTAAAAAATGCCCATAATGAGGCAATCCTGTTGCAAAGGGAGGGCCATCATAAAAAGAAAATAAAGGCTTTGAACTGCGTTCTTCAACTGATCTTTCAAAAATTTTATTATTTTGCCAAAAAGCAAGGATGCGCTTTTCTCTTTCATCAAAAGTTTCATGGGATATTTCTTCAAACATGTACGATAACCATTTTGGGAAGTTCTTTAGTATAGATCACATTCTCTGCCGGAAGAGACGATTGTAATCATTTGCGTAATTAATCTGGAAGGGAAAAACTTAAAAGCGATTGCGCGAATGCGCAATCGCAGTAAAACTTAGACGGTTTCCATAACGACTTCTTTAGCTTGGCGCATTTCTTGAATTTTATACATCAAGACACCTGCTGAAATGCCTACAAAAAGAGGTAGTAAATAGATACTGCTAGGAATCTTTGTCCAACTGAAATAAACCAAGACCATACATACCATTAATGTTACAAATGTCATGGCAAAATGCAGGTATTGCCCTTGCTTGATATAAACATTAAACAAGGCAAACAGTGTTAAGATAAAGGCGGTAAGCACGCCAAAGTTTGTTAAAGCGAATAAAATATTGACATCGCTGATCAAGGTGATGGAAGTAAATAAAATCACGCCATGCAACAAAGCAACATAGATAGGACGATCATTCTTATTAGTCTTACTTAGCACTTTATCACCCAAGATCAATCGCTTACGAGCCATAAAGTGAATGCTTGTGATGTTTGATAACGTCACGCCTAAGACTGAGTTGGCCCAGCTAAATAAAATAGCTACCAAAATTCCAAATTCCAGGGCTGATGCCCAAACCGGAGATAACCCTAAGAATCGAGGAAAGGCTACGGCACCATAGGTAGCTAAGTTATCTGCTCCCATGATATATAACAATCCAAGGTGAAATAATGAGTATAGTGTTACGG
>JACDGH010000162.1 GCA_013815395.1 Parachlamydiaceae bacterium | reverse complement strand
GCAGATCAAGTCGATCAGATTGATGGAAAATTTGATGTCGTGATTATCAATAGCGTGATCCATTGCTTCCCGGGGCTCAATTACTTGAGAGATGTTATCCGAAAGATTATCGACAATTGCTCAAATTACGCCACTTTGTTTCTTGGCGATTTGATGGACCAGGATTTGAAGTACGAACTAGTAAAATCTTTCCAGGATTTCAAGCAGCAGAATCAAGAAAAAAAATGTAGGACAAAAACTGATTGGAGTCGGGAATTGTTTGTTTCCAGACATTTTCTTGAAGATCTGCAAGTCGATTTCCCGTTTATTTCAGAAATCAAATTTTCAAACAAGATTCATACGATTGAAAATGAACTGACCCTTTTCCGTTATGACGCTATGCTCGTGATTGATAAAACTAAAAAGACTTCAAGGCAGAGCAAGCACAAGGATCAGCATAGTCTTAAGGATTTACAACCTTACTCTGAATCTAATCTTGAGTTGAAATCCTCAATTTCGCACTTGGCTTATGTATTATTTACATCTGGTACTACAGGCAGGCCGAAAGGCGTGATGGTTGAGCACCGAACCTTATGGAAGTATATCAATTGGGCTGTGGAGGCGTATTTTCATGATACCCAAGAAAAGCCCTGTTTTCCATTCTATTCGCCGCTGACCTTCGATCTTACGGTGACGAGTATTTTCTGCCCGCTCTTAACCGGTTCGTATCTACGCGTCTTTGGAGGGGAATTTGATGATGTTCTCGAAGGGCTTATTCAATATCAAGATTGTAATATTCTTAAATTAACTCCAACGCATTTATCTATGCTCCTTGAGAATAATCAACCCTTAAAATCCATTAGGAAGTATATTTTGGGAGGTGAGGCTCTTTACAGTGCTGCCATAAATTCCCTTCATGATTTGTATGAAACTCAGGTTCAAATCTATAATGAATACGGGCCTACGGAAGCGACTGTGGGATGCATTGTGTATGAAAACTATGAAAACTTCTTAACAGAAGGTATAATCCCTATTGGCAACCCTATGACGCATGTGAAAATCCATCTTTTAAACGAAGCGTTAAAACCAGTGCCAATAGGAGGTGTCGGTGAAATTTGCATCGCTGGGGATTGTTTGGCTAGAGGGTATTTAAACAATAAAGACATGACTTCAGAAAAGTTCGTAAACGATCCATTCTCCCAACTAACGAAGATGTATAAGACTGGAGATTTGGGGAGAATCCTTCCAAATGGTGTTATTGAATATTTAGGTCGCAACGATAGACAGGTGAAAATCAAGGGGTATAGGATAGAGCTCAATGAAATTGAATCTAAACTTTGTAAATATCCTTCAATTAACCATTCAGCCGTTGCCGTCAAAGAAGATACACGCGGGAAGGTTATTTGTGCCTATTATTGCGGAGAGCCATCTCTAACATCCCACGATCTTAAGGAATTCCTTCAAAAAGAGCTGCCAGAGTATATGGTCCCAAGTTATTTCATACGCATGGACGAGATACCACTTTCAACCAATGGAAAGATTGATTATTTGCGCCTGCCAGACCCATTTTTAGAGAGAGAACGCAAAAATTGCATTCTTGCAAGAAATGAAAACGAGAAGGCCCTGGTGCATTTATGGGCAAATGTTTTAGGCCTGCCGCAAGAAGATATAAGCATCGAGGATGATTTCTTTGATTTAGGTGGTGATTCTATTATTGCAATGCGGCTATTGCCAAAATTGAGCGATTTAGGGATGAAGTTAAGCATTAAAGAGATTTTTCAATACCGAACGATCAGTGCTATCACTCATTATGCGAAAAATAATTCCCATCATCCTACCCAGGTTATTTCTCAGAAACCGGTTTCAGGCAATTTTGAACTAACCCCTATACAGAAGTGGTTTTTTGAAATAGAGATGCCACATCCCGAATTTTTTAACATGGCTAACCTTTTTCGCGTATCCTATGATGTAGATGAAGATCTTCTTGAAGAAGCATTCATTGGATGTATAGTCCATCATGATATTTTACGCGCTAGTTTTAGATTTGATGGAGAGAGCCTTAAACAAGCATGCTTACCACCTGAGGAAATGACCTTTAAACTTCTTAAGCAGTCATTGGTAGGTCTAGATCCTAATCAACAATTTTTGCGCATGCATGCAATCTCTGATGAAGTTCATGGCAGTTTCGATTTGCAAAGGCCGCCTTTAGTGAAAGCGGTATTGATTGATCTTGGCGACAATCAGAAGAGATTGTTAATTGTCGTGCATCACCTAGTTTTTGACGGTGTTTCTTGGCGCTACTTAGTAGAGGACATTGAAAGTCTTTATCATTCAAAATTAAATACAAAATTACCGTTAAAGACTGATTCCTTCAAGAACTGGTCGGAAACTTTAGCCAATGTTGCCGTTAAAAACGAACTTGAAATGGATTATTGGTTAAAAATTGCCCCTCTTAAATTGCAATTAATAGTAGAAAATCCAGGAAGTAAATTTTTAGTAAGTGACTACATTCAAGAATTGGTGATCATTAATTCAAATCTTAAGGAAAAATTATTTGCTTCTGTGAGTAAAGAGCTCAATCTAAATGAAATTTTATTGAGTGCACTATTTATGTCGCTTTCCGATGAATTTAATGTTGATAACTTGCTTATTAATCATGAGGGACATGGCCGCTTTGGGCTCAATAATGTTGATGTCAGCCGTACTATAGGATGGTTTACATCCATTTATCCACTTTTACTTACAAAACAAGCGACAGTAAAACAAACCCTGCAGTTTGTCTGTCATGCGCTTAGAAGTGTGAACACAATAGATTTAAACTATGGCATTGGACGGTATTTGCAAAAACAACCCGAACTTCAAAAAATACGCCCTGAAGTCTTATTTAACTACTTTGGCCGCGTTGGAGCAGACTTATTGAATAATAAAAAATCTCTATTAACTGATTGCGAGCAACTAAATGCTTTAACTTCACATACATTAAACAAAATGCCGCATTCATTAGAAATCAATGCCATAGCCACTGAAGAACACGTTCAAGTGTCATTTATGTATGATGCAAAATCGTATAGTCATGATACTATGACCAAACTTCTTCAGAAATTTCCTGAGAAAATTGAAGTTATTTTAGAAAATATTTCGCAACAAAGGGACCAAGCATGAAGTCAATAATGGATCAGAAAATTCAAAACTATGGAAAAATCAGCTCCGAATCCTACAGCATTTGGTTTCCCGAAATCGCAAAAGACTATGAGGACACTGAATTCTATAGAGGTTTTATTAAGGATGGTGGCCAGCCTGCCTTAGAAGTGGGTTGTGGTAATGGTCGTCTTCTAATACCCTATCTGACTGAAGGATTAGAAGTAGAAGGCTTAGACTTTTCCCCCCATATGATTGATATTTGTGAAAAGAGAGCCAAAGCAAAGGGCCTCAATATTACGCTCTATCATCAAGCCATGCAAGAAATGGATACTGGGAAAAAATATAATACGATTTTCATTCCCTATGGCACATTTATGCTTCTCCATGACAAACAAGACATCACTAATGCTTTGAAACAATTTTATACTCATCTTAATGCTAATGGAACTTTGTTAATTTCTCTGTTCATTCCAACAGCCACTGATATTCATACCTCAGCACCACAACCCGATCAATGGAGATTGCGACGCGAAGGAAAGCGTGATGATGGAGCAACGGTCAAATGTTGGGAAAATGCAAGTTTTAATATTGAAGCCCAAATTGAAAATTCCAAATACCGTTATGAAGTGATCAAAGACGGTAAAATAATCGATACCGAAGAAGAAACCCTAATGATAAGATGGTATACACAAAGTCAATTCACAGACTTACTACGGGATGTAGGTTATATAAATATCAAATGCGTAAGCGGCTATACAAATCAGCCTGGCAGTCCTTCCGATGAAGAATTTACCTTTATTGCAAACAAATAAACCCAGCTAAAATCATGAATCACATTAAATATTTTACCTTAATTTTTTTAGCTTGTTTTTCCTTTTTAAAGGGAGAACAAGCCTCTACTTCCGATTTTACTCCTAAAATGGTTAAAATTGGAGAAACTGAATTCCTTTTCTATATGACAAGTGAAAAAGTTCAAGTCTCAAGAGACTTAGTCAAGAGCTTGAATGATAAAAAGCTTCTCCTCATTGTAGAAATGTGTGGAGAGCCTTATCTCACAACCGAAATTTCCGCTGTCGCTTCCATTTGCCCAGGCAATATTTATGGCATGGACATCGACCCTTTGGGAAATTTGATTTTAGATCAATATGCCCAAAAGGTTATTCAGATCGTGAAAAATGATCTTTCCATAGAGATTGAGGCTGTTTCACGTGAAATCAATTTAATTGTCAGTCAGGATGCGCATAAATTTCATCAAGATCAATTTAAGCAGCAATATGATTATCTTAACGTCCATCATGATACCCTTCCAGAATGTAAAATCATTCACGATTTAACATTGATCGATTGGAATATGTCTAAAGGGACAATTTCAGGGACATTGTTCCAAGATACTGGCGGGGACCGGTTATTGGTGGCTCTTTTTCCTGGATCAGTTGTGGGAATCATCACGGCTGAGTCGCCTATATATCCAAAAGATAATCAACCCCCGGTCTTTCCAGGGCCCAAAACTCTGCCATACCATGCCGTGCTATCTCCCGTAGATTTCCATGGCGCCCAAACTTCGGGTTCTTCAAAAGGACAAAGAATAAGTACGGTTGTACGTGGAATTGTTCGGGGTGATGCCTTTAATAAGATACGTGATGAGGCTATTCCTTTGACCCCTTATCGGGCCGTTCAAGAAGTCGATGCATTAGGATTAAAGACCTTTAAATATCAGAATGGTTTGGTTTTAAAAGAGTTAAATGGGGTGCGGAAGGTTGACTTGTCCTGGAACTGTAAAATGCCTGATCAAGAGAATCTGGAAATCTTAAAGACAGATCCCAAAGCAAATTCGGAAATTATTGCAGCTTTGTTAAATATGTTTGATATTACAGGAGTTACTGTTGAAGATGTTCATGTGCGACATTTGATTAAAAAAGATGGGGGATTTAGCAAAATTGAACTGCTCGATTTAGATCTACCTAATGATTATCAAGTCGTCTTGTTAAATAGCTCTACATTACCCTTGGATTATAAGTATTACAATATTTCTGAAGATTTGACAGGAGATGGATACCCTTGGTTTCATCTTTATGAATTTCAACCGCAAATGGCTATGCTTTTAGATAAGGATCTGTTTCAACGTTTATCTTTAACTCCTCTTGAAGAGTTAATTTATCGACATGAAGTTATCGATAACCAACAGATTGATGGGATAAAAATGATACCTAAAGCCGTTACTCGTATCGATGTTTTCGCTTTCCCAAAAAAATAGACGGCATAACTCATTATGAATGTGAATATAAAGTCGAATAAATTAAAAGCAAAACTCAAATTTCTTGCTTTTTTTGTAATAGGCGGATTACTGATCGTAGGTCTAGGGATCTATTTAACCCTGCGCGGGAGTTTGCCTGTTCTATCAGGGGAAAAAGAGCTGTCGGCATTGAGCTCGCCGGTTCATGTTTACCGTGATGCGCTTGGAATCCCAAGTATCCATGCTGAGAATCGCATCGATGTTGCACGTGCGCTAGGATTTATTCATGCTCAGGATCGATTTTTTCAGATGGATCTCATGCGCCGCGCAGCAGCAGGTGAGCTTTCCGAGATTTTGGGCAGTGAAGCTCTAGAATTTGATCAAACAAGAAGGCTTCATCGTTTTCGATTTAAATCAGAAGCACTCTTACCTAAATTATCCCAGGAGGAACAGGCTTTATTGCTGGCATACACGGAACAGGTTAATGCAGGATTAAATGCTTTAACAACGCGTCCTTATGAATATTATCTACTTGGAACGACGCCAGCCCCATGGAGACCAGAAGATTCACTTTTGGTGTGTTTTGGCTTGTTTTTTGAGCTCCAGGATTCTTCTGGGCAAGGCGCCCTCAAAAGGGGGATCATGGAACGATTGCTCCCTCAAGAGGTTTATAATTTCTTTGTAAAAAATGGTTCTGCATGGAAGGCAGCATTGGATGGCTCAGAGGTGCCGATTCTACCCATACCCGACAGTCAATCATTTGAGTACTTGCATAAATCATTTGGTAAAACAAGCCCCACATCTTTTCAGCCCAAGTTGGGGGGTAGCAATCAATGGGCTGTGACGAAAGAAAGATCCAAAG
>JACDGH010000161.1 GCA_013815395.1 Parachlamydiaceae bacterium | reverse complement strand
CCTTGAAGAAACACCTAGACTTACAAATAAAACTCAAGTAGTAGAAACTTCTAATATGAAAAAGCCTTACCAGAATTTATTTGATGTGCCTGTTCAAACTAAACGACCTAAACCTAATCTTTTTGAATAAGTGACTATTATATGATTATTATAGGCATTGATCCAGGCACGCAAATCACTGGTTATGGAGTAATTAAATGTGAGCAAGGAGTGATGCTCCCGATTGACTATGGTTGTGTGCGCCCTCCACCAGCTCTGAAGCTCACCGATCGCTATTTAATTATTTTCAATGCAATTGAAGAGCTGCTCGCTATACATCGTCCGCAAGCCTTAGTTGTCGAAACGCAATTCGTTCAAAAAAATGTTCAGAGCGCTATCAAATTGGGAATGGCCCGCGGGATTATTATCATCGCTGCAAAGCGCCAAGGCATTGCTGTTTTTGAATATGCCCCCACTAAAGCGAAAAGTGCAGTGGTAGGAAATGGACGTGCTAGCAAGCAACAGGTGCAGGGAATGGTCAAGTTGTTGCTTAATTTGGACTCCATACCTACCCCTGAAGATGCGGCAGATGCTTTGGCTTTAGCAATCTGTCACGCACAGTCGCTGCGTTTCCGCGAAATATGTGATTTGGAAATTTAAAAATCGAGGATAAATCATGTACGCCTATATCAAAGGCCTACTTGCCACTGCTTCCCCCTCATATGTAATTATTGAGGCATTTGGCGTGGGATATAAAATATTCATTCCGGCATCAACCTTTAGCAGCTTGCCGCAAATTCAAAACGAATGCTTTTTACATACTTTTTTTGTTGTTCGGGAGCTTTCGCAAACATTATATGGCTTTTACACATCTCAAGAGCGTGATTTTTTTGAGGCCTTGTTAAATGTAACAGGTATCGGACCGAAAATAGCTTTAGCTTTAATTGGTCATATGCCTATTTATGAATTACAAAAAGCAATCTCACAAGGTGATATCCCTTTACTCTGTCGAGTACCTGGTATAGGCAAAAAGGGAGCCGAGAGATTAATTATTGAGATGCGCGATAAAGTGCATTTAATGCACGATCCTCAAGAATTTGCGATAAATCTAGTGGATCCTCGTTCTCAGAAAATGAGTGATGCGATGAGCGCTCTCATTAATTTAGGCTATAATCAATTGGCCGCACAAAATGCTATCAAAAAAACCCTTAAGGATCATCCTGACACTATTGATTTGGGTCTATTGATTACTAGTGCCTTAAAACACATATAAGCTATGTAAATTTTTCAGATGTTCTCAATCTAATTGAGAATGGGTCTTAACATGAATTAATCAGGATCTGAACTTACCTTAAAAGGAAGGCAATTGTCGATGTTTTTAATTTTGCTATCTTATTTGTTTATTATGACGGCGCAAATGCATGCCGAAACTGTGATTGAAAAGGAACAGCCCAAGAAAGTTGCTCTAATTTTTGGAGCATCTGGTCAGGATGGAACTTATTTAACAGAATTTTTATTGAGTAAAGATTATGAAGTCCATGGTGTATCAAGAAAAAATGGAAGTGTGCAAGGCGATGGCATTTGTGGTGACAACCATTTATTTTTACATATAGGTGATATTTCTGATTCAAGTTCAGTTCTCAAATTGGTTCAATCAATTAAGCCTGATGAAATTTATAATCTTGCTGCCCAAAGTGCAGTCAAGACTTCATTTGATCTACCCTTAGAAACTGCTGAAATTAATGCGATAGGAACTTTACATATTTTAGAATCTATTAAATTATTGCAATCTGAAAAAAACATTAAATTTTTTCAGGCTGCTTCGAGCGAGTTATTTGGATCTTCTAAAGAATCGTCACAAAATGAGAAAACTTTATTCTACCCACGCTCGCCTTATGCCGTTTCCAAGTTATATAGTTATTGGATCACCACTAACTATCGAGAGGCTTATGGTATTTTTGGATGTAATGGAATTTTATTTAATCATGAATCTCCGATAAGGCCAGAATCATTTATCACTCGTAAAATCACTTTGGGAGCTTGTCGCTACAAGTTAGGAGCACAAGAGATATTGTATTTAGGTAATCTGAATGCTAAGAGGGATTGGGGTTACGCAAAAGATTATGTGGAAGCAATGTGGTTGATGTTACAACAAGAGCGACCAGATGATTTCGTAATAGCCACCGGTGAAACTCACTCTGTAAGGGAATGTGTGGAAACTGCCTTTAAAGAGGTTGGCGTAGATATTGAGTGGCATGAAGAGGGGATAAATGAATACGGTACAGATAAGAACACAGGAAAGATTATCGTTAAAGTCGATCCAAATTATTTCCGTCCTTGTGAAGTCACTTGCTCTCTTGGTAATTCCGCTAAAGCAAATATCATTCTTAATTGGAAACCTAAAACTTCTTTCCAAGAGTTGATAAAAATTATGATCACATCTGATTACGAGAAAGAAAAAGCGCGCTTATTAAAAGCTAAATAATATTGAAACACACGCACACAGTGCCTCTAGGAGAGAATATGAATATGTCATTCAATTGTTTTTTTTGGAATATAATTTTGTCTGTTCTAGTTACATTTCAGCTTTCAGCTTCAAGCGCAGATTTGCGCGAAGCTCCTAAGAAAAAGGCCTTAATCTTTGGGATTACTGGACAAGATGGGGCGTATTTAAGTGGACTTTTGCTCGAGAAAAATTACGAAGTGCATGGTGTGATCAGACCCGCATCATTGCCAAACACAGATCGTATTAAGCAATATATTCCATTAAATGATCGTTTTTTTCTTCATTATGGTGATTTAACGGATTCGATTAGTATAACTAATTTGATTCAGACAATTAAGCCTGAAGAAATTTATAATCTAGGCGCTCAAAGTCATGTGAGGATATCATTTGATTTGCCGGAATACACGGCACAAGTTGATGCAATAGGTCCTTTGCGCATTTTAGAAGCGATTAGACAATTAGGTCTTGCCGATAAAATTAGGTTCTATCAAGCCTCCACAAGTGAATTATATGGCTTAGTGCAAGAGATTCCTCAAAGCGAGGTTACCCCATTCTACCCGCGTTCTCCGTATGGTGTTGCCAAGCTTCTTGCCTTTTGGATGACAGTTAATTATAGAGAAGCTTACGGGATGTATGCATGCAATGGAATTTTGTTTAATCACGAATCTCCGTTAAGAGGGGAAAACTTTGTGACGCGCAAGATTACGCTTGGAGTTGCAAACTACAAAAAAGAAAAAACCGGAATTCTTTATCTTGGTAATTTAGATAGTAAACGCGATTGGGGCTTTGCTAAAGATTATGTTGAGGCGATGTGGTTAATGCTTCAACAAGAAAAGGCTGATGATTATGTGGTCGCCACCGGGGAAATGCATTCTGTTAGAGAATTTGTTGAGTTAGCTTTTAAGGAAATTAATGTAGAAATTGAATGGCACGGGGAAGCTTCTGATGAGTATGGAATAGATATAGCCACTGGTCAAACCATTGTAGCTATCGACCCCAGATATTACCGCCCGAGCGAGGTAGAACTTCTTATAGGAAATCCTTCAAAAGCTGAAAGAGTATTGAATTGGAAGCCAAAAACAAGCTTTCAGCAGCTTTTAAAGGTTATGGTTGAGGCTGATTGTAAATTAGTAGCAGAAAGAGATCTATTTATTTTAAAACCATTAAAATAAAACATAAATAATGCTATTAACAGCAAATGGATATTTTTAAATATTTTGAAAATTATTTATGGGGCCTCTTGAGGGTTATTATATAACAGATATGATCCTAATAAGATGCCGGAGAGTTTGAAGCCTAAGGGGTCGGATCGGATCCTGCAGTGTAGCCGCCCTGACCTAGTACACCAACGCACTTAAATTGTCCGATTGAGCTGCGTCAAAGTCACGAGGTTGCAACAAAAAAAATGGGTTCATATTAGTCATATGTACCCATTTTTTTTAGTTCTTGGGAAGAATTGGGGGTGGAGGTGAAATTAAAAGGTTTACACAGAAAATGGACTTGATGGGTAATATTAACGGATTAGATAAGTCGATGAACATTTCGTAATGACTCTATACGGCCTGTCCATTTCGTCCCGCTTCTATACGTTTTAGAGGCTAAGGGGAAACGCAGAGGCGGAGAGAAACGCGGAGACGCTGAGTACTAAATTAGTAAATACAATAAAATATTATTTAAAGAAGGAGCAATAAAATTAGGAGTTCTATTTAGCTTGAATTTGTAAGTTCGATCTATTGATTTTTTTAATCTTCTCGCCTATAAATTACTGATAACCAACTTTAGTTCTCGGCGTATTCGCGTTTCTCCCCATCTCTGCGTTCCCCCTTTGCCTCTAAAAAGTTTAAAAACTACCCTTAAGAAATCCCGCCCCTAGTTCTTCCCAAGAACCACATTTTTGAATTGTTATTGGTTCTTTTTGACTATTCTATATTAAGGATGAAATGGACAAGAAGATGCACATTTGGTATAATGATCCATCAAAAATTAATGATTAATAATCTAAAAGAGGTTCAATGAAAAATTTTCAAAATGAAATTTTCGCAGGCATAACACGTATATCCGAGCCATTTAAAGGCGTTTTACTTGATGCTTATGGTGTTTTTTGGGGAGGCAATGATTGCGGAATTCTGCCAGGTGCAAAAGAATGTATGGAAAAGCTGGTTTCTAGCGGAAAAATTGTTGGTGTTTTATCAAATTCTACTCAATTGGTTTCTAAAGAAGTAAATAAATTTCTTCGTCATGGCCTAGTTCAAGGCAAGCACTTCCATTTTTTAATTACTTCTGGAGAAGTAGCAAGGCACATTTTTTTTAACGAAAATTTGCCTTTCGAAATTCACAAAAATAAGTTTTGGTTGTTTGGTGGTGTGCACCCTAAATATGGCTCTCATGAAGCAATTTTTCAAGACACTTGCTACAGCGAAGCTTCCCACATTGATGAGGCTGATTTTGCATATATTTCGATCCCACATATCAATGGTGAAGATCAAATAAATCCGGAACTATTCCGAAAAGAACTTGAAAAATTGAAATTGAAAAATTTGCCGATGATTTGTCCTAATCCTGACAAATTCGCGCATGAAGGAAATCCTGCTAGGGCAGTTGTCAGGCAGGGAAGCATTGCTTTAATGTACGAGGAAATGGGTGGTCAAGTATTCTACATAGGAAAGCCCCATAAAAAAGCCTATGAAATAGCAATGAAGGATTTTCAGAAGTTCGGCAGCATTTGTCACTCGGAAGTGCTAATGGTTGGAGATACCCCAGAGACTGATATTCGAGGTGCTCGTCTTTACGGTATGCCTTCTGCACTAATAACTAAAACAGGCATAATGGCTGATAGGGTAGCCCATAATGGTTTAGAAGCTGCGTTGAAAGCACTTGATTCCAATGATTCACCAAATTACTTTATTGAAAGGTTAATCGATGACCTTTGATTTGCATCCTAATTTATCCAAAAAAATATTCATTGCTAATTTACCGCTTTGTCGCGTACTTTTGGAAGACGAAAAACATTATCCATGGCTTTTTCTTGTTCCAAGGAGGCAGAATACCTCCCGCATGATGGATTTGAATGAGTCGGATCAATTGCAATTGATTAAAGAGCTGGATTTTGTCCAAAAAATCATGTGGGAAGAATTTCAACCTACTCAATTAAACGTTGCCGCTATAGGAAATAAAACCCCTCAGTTGCATATTCACGTCATTGCCAGAAAGCTAAGCGACCCAGCTTGGCCTAACACTGTTTGGGACCACTCTGTGCGTTCTCCATATGATGAAAGTTTAAAAAATTCAATCGTACAAAGGCTTAAATATCTCCTGTCTCCTATAACGCTTTGATTGAAATATACTCATTAATTGCCTTTAAGCTAGCTTAAAAAAAATGCATAAGATAAAGGGAAGCTGTTTAAAGGTAAAAAATTGATTATTTTAAAAATTTTAAAATTTATGAGAATTGTTTTTATGAAGATTCAAGTTTATGAAGCACCCTTAGAAAATACACCCCTTTTAGTAGCATCGTCACATTCATCAGAAAGCAAAAATCCGGAATCTCAAAAGAAAATAAACTTGCATCGGAGGATTAATTTTTGTGTTCAAGGAGTAAATTTAATATTATTGGCATATTCTGGCGTGACTGCACACAAAAAATTTCATACTGGAGAGGATGTTAAAAGCGCAATTGGTACTGGAATAGCCTTTATTAATGCTTGTGGCGTATTTTTGGCACGACATCATTT
>JACDGH010000160.1 GCA_013815395.1 Parachlamydiaceae bacterium | reverse complement strand
CCCCAATGGAATGCGCTTCACCGCCTTGGATGAAAGTGGCAAAGAACTTAAAGTCGAGATTTTTTATTCCGTTGGTGGAGGCTTTATTGTAGATCATGTTACAGCCAAAAAAGACAAACATTTAGGTGAGGAAGGTCATAAATTGCCTTTGCACTTTCAAACTGGTGATGAACTACTGCTCATCTGCAAAAAAAATCAAATGACCATAGAAGATGTCATGATGACCAATGAAAGAACATGGCAAGGTGATGCTGAAATACGCTCTGGTCTTTTGCATATTTGGGAAGTTATGAAAGCGTGCATAGAAAGAGGTTGTCACCAAGAGGGAATACTTCCTGGCGGTTTGAATGTACTGCGTCGCGCTCCTGGTCTTCTGCGTTCCCTCAGTAATCCAAATAGAAAGAAAAATCCCGCCGAAATCATGGAATGGGTCAGCCTGTGGGCGCTGGCAGTTAATGAAGAAAATGCCGCTGGTGGGCGAGTTGTTACAGCACCCACCAATGGAGCTGCTGGCGTTATCCCTTCGGTCATGCAATATTACATAAAAATGATCGAAGGGGCCACTGATGAAGGTATTATAAAATTCATGCTCACTGCCGGCGCTATGGGGATTCTTTATAAAGAAGGCGCATCAATTTCAGCGGCTGAAATGGGATGTATGGGAGAAGTAGGCGTGGCTTGTTCAATGGCTGCTGCTGGCTTAACAGCAGTTCTTGGAGGAACGACCGAACAGATCGAAAATGCGGCAGAAATCGGCATGGAGCATAATCTAGGGCTCACATGCGATCCTATTAAAGGGCTTGTGCAAATTCCTTGTATAGAAAGAAATACCATGGGTGCTATCAAGGCCATTAACGCTGCCATGCTTGCCATGCAAGGCGATGGCACTCATCGTGTCTCGCTGGATCATGTCATTGCAACAATGCGACAAACTGGACACGATATGAAAGATATTTATAAGGAAACTTCATTAGGTGGACTTGCAGTAAACGTTCCAGAATGTTAGAGTCCACTTAAATTTCCATAATCTTTATTTTGTTATTAGCGGCAGGAATCATGATTAATTCAGAAACAAGAGAAAGCGTTGTTCTTGAAAACTTCGGTCAAAAAATATTTGGGATCCTGCATCGTCCAATTCATGTAAAAAATTATCCCGCCCTATTGATGTGTCATGGGTTGGCCGGACACAAAACAGGCAAATATCGACTCTATGTAATTCTTGCTCAAATGCTCGCTAAGGCAGGCATAGCTTCTTTGCGTATTGATTTTCGCGGCTCAGGCGATAGTGAAGGTGATTTTGCCGACATGACGCTTGATGGGGAAGTAAGTGATGCTTTAAAAGGATTAGATTTCTTAGAGAAAGATCCTTATATAGACCAATCATGTATCGGCTTATTCGGTCGATCCATCGGTGGTACAGTTGCTCTTATTGCTGCGCGGCGTCATGGGGGAATTAAAAGTATATGTACTTGGGCACCTCTTTACGACACGAGCCAGTGGGAGGATCAATGGAAAATTCTTAACTCTATAGAATTGAGCCCTGAGGATCGCAATTGCATGATGAGTATCAATGGGCAAATTCCAGGACATGATTTCTTAAAGCAATTATTCAGCGTCAAAATGGAAGAAGAGCTAAAGGGATTAGAATCCTCTCCACTCTTGCATATTCATGGAGAATTGGACAATATCATTAATATTGAGCATGCTAATAGGTATTTATTGCGACGTCAAAATGTAATGGGTAAAAATAAATTTATCCGTTTGCCAGGAGGCGATCACGATTTTTCAGATCCGAAAGAACAATTAATTGCCCTTGATAAAACTTGTCAATGGTTTGTAGATACATTATGTTTAAACTAGAGGAATTATGTACGCTTTAAGTCAATTGCAGCAAGTCCGCTTAAATTACAAACCCCAACTTCCCAATTCCTTAAAAAACATTTCGCAATGCCATCTTGAATCCGTTTTTGGAAAATCTCTAAGTCCTATTTCTTCTGAAATAGCACCCTTATTTCCTCATACCAATCATTTAGTGCCTCAAAAAATCGTAACGGGTAAACTTACTGACCACCTGCCATTGAGAGTTGGAGTGGTGTTATCCGGCGGGCAAGCCCCTGGAGGGCATAATGTTATTAGTGGACTTTACGATGCGCTTAAAAAACTCAATGCCAATTCAACCTTATTTGGCTTTCTTGATGGGCCAGCGGGAATCATAAACAATAAATCGATCGAAATAACGGAGAATCTCTTAGGACAATACCGAAATCAAGGCGGTTTTGATATCATCGGATCGGGACGAACAAAAATCGAATCGCCTGAACAATTCGCTGCTGCCGAAGCTACGGTTAGCTCTATGAATCTTGATGGCTTAGTGGTTATTGGAGGAGATGATTCCAATACAAATGCAGCACTACTGGCTGAATATTTCACATCCCATCAATGCAAAACCAATGTCGTAGGTGTGCCAAAAACTATTGATGGCGATTTAAAAAATGGTGAGGTGGAAATTTCTTTTGGATTCGATACGGCCACTAAAACATATTCAGATATTATCGGCAACATCATGCGCGATGCCCTTTCAGCTAAAAAATACTATTATTTCATTAAGCTGATGGGACGCTCTGCTTCACATATTACGTTAGAATGCGCACTCCAAACCCACCCAAATATTGCTCTTATCGCTGAAGAGATCAGTGATGACAAAAAAAATATTGATATAATCGTTTCTGAGATATGCGATATCATATGTTCAAGGGCAAAGCAAGGAAAAGATTTCGGAGTCATTCTTATTCCCGAAGGAGTCATCGAATTCATTCTCGAATTCCAAATACTTATTAATGAGCTAAATGCTCTACTATCTCACGAAAAGCAGCATCATGCTAAGATTGAAGAGATTGTTAGCAAGGATGAAAAAACAAAGTACATCTCAGAGCTTCTTTCGATAAATTCAAAGCAATGTTTTCAAATGATACCCTCTGAAATTCAAACCCAAATGCTTATTGGTCGAGACCCTCACGGAAATGTGCAAGTTTCCAAAATTGAAACTGAACGTCTCTTCATAGAACTAGTGGCTTTTAAATTAAAAGACCTTAAACAGAAGGGGATTTACAAAGGCTCATTTAATGCTCAGCCACTCTTCTGCGGTTATGAGGGGCGTTCTTGCCTACCTTCAAATTTTGATTGCCAATATTGTTATGCTCTTGGACATGTTG
Organism: Parachlamydiaceae bacterium; assembly: GCA_013815395.1. Classification (GTDB taxonomy): domain Bacteria; phylum Chlamydiota; class Chlamydiia; order Chlamydiales; family Parachlamydiaceae; genus JACDGH01. The sequence continues at coordinate 3,019 of JACDGH010000160.1, read as the reverse complement.
CAGCGCTTTTGATCGATTCAAAAGCCACTGGTTTTATGAGCGTTATTCAAGATCTAACAAAATCAGTTGATCAATGGACTGCTGCCGCTATCCCTTTAACATCTTTGATGAATATAGAACTCCGTCATGGCCAACTTAAACCAGTTATCACCAAAGCACTTGTGAATCTTTCAAGCCAACCATTTTTAAATTTTAAAAAATCCCGTAACGATTGGGCCTTGAAAGACGATTATATCAGCCCAGGCCCAATTCAATTTTTTGGACCTTCCCAAATCTCCGATTCAATCACCCAAACTCTTTCGTTAGAGAAGGGAAATCAACAGTAAGATGCTATGGCAATCTTATACAAATTAAAAATAAATATTGATAGTTATCCCGCTCTCATATACATATAGATTATATACGTAAATAGCTCTAAATCTTCCTATTTCTGCATTAGCCTAAATTTTTATCATCACAAATTTTTAATGTTTTGTTTATTAACCTTTAATATATGAGGGAAAAATGAAAAAAATATTCAGCATCATGCTCTTAGGATCTTTTACAATGTTAATGGCTGAGCCATATAGTCAAAATGGTCAGTATGGTCAATATCAATCGGGTGCCGGAAGCGCTGGCACTTCACAATCTAGCGATATGGATTCGGGACGCTATACTTCCCCACAATTCAATAGTATGGATTCTGAACATTATAATTCAACGCAGTCACGTGGTATGGATTCGGGAAGCTACAATTCTTCACAATATCGTGGTTTACAGGCTGAGCGCTCTAGTTCTTCACAATCTAGCGGCATGGATTCAGGACGCTACAATTCGTCACAATCTGGAAGAATGAACTCGGATAGTTATAATTCATCACAACCTCAAGGCGTACAATCTGAACGATCCGGTTCTTCACTGGACTCGGATCGTTACAATTCGTCACAACCTCGTGGAATGGATTCGAGAAGCAACAATTCTTCACAATCCAGCGGCATGGATTCGGGACGCTACAATTCATCACATTCACGTGGTATGGAATCTGGACGTTATGTTTTAGCGAATAGTTCAGAATATGGAAATTCCAGTTCACGATCTGATAATATGGACTCTGATTATCAATCAGACAAAAGTAATGAGGAACAAGAGCTAACATCCGAAACGTCATCTCTAGATAAGGATCAGGCAGTTTCAAAAAATGTGTATGAAAATCTTTATGGTTATATTTCTGACGGAAATCAAAACATTTCTTTTGAGCTAAATGATGGTGTTGTCACCTTGACAGGATACGTCAATACTCAAAAGGACAAAGATAAGATTGAAAGAGATATTAAAAGGGTTGATGGTGTTAAGCAAGTTATAAACAATATTAAAGTAACTGATACAAAAAAATTAGCTTATTACCAGCCAAAAACAGCTGACAATTCGACTGCAACTAAAAGTAGTATAAAATCTAAAGATTATGCGGCATTGGATAATGACAAAAAAATAAATGCCCAAATTCGTGAGAAACTTGATAATCGCGATTTTACTGACGTGGCAATCATCACAGCCAACGGAGTCGTAACTCTTGGAGGCTTTGTAAGCAACGCCGATGAGTTTGTCCCTTTTGTTTTTGAAATTGAAAAAATCGAAGGCGTAAAAAAAGTAAACAACAAGGTTTCTGCCAAAAAATAAGTATTCAAAATCATAGTCTTGAGGGCACAGATTGGAAATAATTAAGCACAAAGGCACGAAGGAATACAGAGATACAAAGAAGAAATCTTCTCTATAATAGATGTGTTTTAATAATAAGATATTATTTTAATAATAGATCTCCTTTTGTATCTTTGTGCTTTCGTGTCTTTGTGTTTAAGCTTTCCGATCTGTGCCTTTATTTTTTTCTATTTATATCATACTTTCTTTCCCTTGGAGAGGGAAACTTAGTAGACCGGGGGCATCCACACTTGTACCTACATCTTCATCCATAAATGATCCTAATGTATCCTAATGCCTAGATGCAATTTCTTATGTTTCGATGTTTAGTTCCTTTTCTTTACAAGCCTATTAATTTCATCACAAAACAAATAAAAAGCTATTCCATGATGAAAATCAAAGACTGCAGTCCTATTTGGGAATTTTATCTCATGCAAACCAGCATACATTATCTCAAGCAGTAAAAAATGCTTACTGGGTACGAAATCAATGTGATTAAAATGCATATGTTAAAAGTGAAATTTAATCACATTGAATGGCCATTGTTGTTTACTTCCAAAGTCGCTAAATCAAGAACCAAAAAACAAAAAAACAAAACCCTTTATCAAAGGGCAATTTACCAAAAACCAATGACCTCAGAACTTCCGCAGGGCCGCAACGCCAATGCTGTCGTAGTCAGAGTGGCTGCGGAAGACGTCGAGGCCAGCCGGGGCAAAGCCCCCAACAACTGTTTGATAGCCTCGAACTTTCTCTTTACAGCGCGTATAGGTCAATGGCTCATCATTAAATAAGCGTGTTTTCGAATCAAAAAAATATTGTACTAAAATACAAGTGGCAGCTTCTAAGGTACCAGGAACTTTGTAAACTAAAGATTTTTTAGCCAATCTGTCAACAGTTTTTTGTTGTTCAGCATAACTTTTATTTCTGCTTCCTGGAAGGACATCTTTTGTCATCAACACCCAACGGGATTTGATTGACTTATCTCCTAGTTCATCGTTAATACCAGACCAAATATGACTATAACCACTATCATTTTGCGGAAAAAAGCGCTTGGCAATCTCCCCTAGCTTCTTTAATGTAAAAGGCTTTCCGTCAACTGTAGCAGGAATGTAGACGAGCATGTGAGTCTCGCTTATTTTCTTTCCTGAATAAATAGGGCATGGTCCATTCCAAATATCAGAAAAATCGTGAGGAAGAGGAGGGGCGGGATCAACTCTTTCACAAAGAGCCGTCCATTCGCTTTCTCCAAAACTTGGATATTCCTCCAGATAATCTACAACCATTTTCGAGATGGCCTGAGGGAAACTAATAGCTGAATAAACGGCATCATCTAACCGTTCTCTCG
>JACDGH010000159.1 GCA_013815395.1 Parachlamydiaceae bacterium | reverse complement strand
TCCCGCTTCTATACGTTTTAGAGGCTAATGGGGAACGCAGAGACGGGGAGAAACGCGGAGACGCTGAGAACTAAATTAGTAAATACAATAAAGTATAGTTTAAAGAAGGAGCGACAAAATTAAGAGTTTTATTTATTTTAAATTTGTAAGTTTGATCTACTAATTTTTTAAATCCCCTCGCCTATAAATTACTGATAACCAACTTTAGTTCTCGGCGCCTCCGCGTTTCTCCCCGTCTCTGCGTTTCCCCTTAGCTTCTAAAACGCATAAGAACTACCCTAAGAAATCCCGCCCCCAATTCTTCCCAAGAACCATTATAACTAAGCTGTCTTTGCAAAATAAGATCGTATGGGGATACTTTCTTGGCTGATAAGAAGTTTCGACTAGCTGCCTTTAATATTTCCCGTTGTAAACTTCGAGAAGTGTGTGATGCAAGGGCAAACTTATTATTGGGTATTGCTAGCGCATAAAATTTTTTATCGTTATATCGTTATATCGTTACATCTTTATATCGTTATATCGTTATATCGTTATATCGTTATATCGTTATATCGTTATATCTTTATATCTTTATATCTTTATATCTTTATATCTTTTAAAAATTTTTAACGGTTATATTATAATAATGTCAAAGATACTTTAGACTCAGATAGATTTATAACGTGAAATTTCATTTTAAGAAATTTCACGTTATATTCAATTAGCTTTCAAGAACGTATTGGAAGATGAGGGGCGCAACTATAGAGGCATCGGATTCAATCACAAAACGCGGAGTAGTGGCATCGATTTTACCCCAGCTGATTTTCTCATTAGGTACAGCGCCACTATAAGATCCGAAGGAAGTGGTTGAATCACTGATCTGGCAGAAATATCCCCATAATGGAATGTCTCTCTGTTCTAAATCTTGCCGTATTAAAGGCACGACGCAAATAGGGAAATCCCCCGCAATACCGCCACCGATTTGAAAAAAACCAAAGGATGTAGTTTTAGCCTCTTCCTGATACCAGGTGACAATTTTCTGCATCTGTTCGACGCCCGATTTAACTAAATCGCAACTCTTTAGATCCCCAGTAATTACATGTGATACAAAAATATTTGCTAAAGTTGAATCTTCCCAACCTGGAGTAAATATGGGCAGGTTTTTTTCTTGAGCAGCAATCATCCAGGAATTTTTCGGATCAATTTCATAATGTTTTTTTAAGCAGCCCGATTCAAGCAACTGATACATATATTCGTAAGGAAAGTAGCGCTTGCCCTCATTTTCAGCTTTTTGCCATAAACATAAAACTTCCTTTTCAATCCGGCGGATGGCTTCGTGCTCAGGAATGCAGGTGTCTGTGACCCGGTTCATGCCACGTTCATAAAGGTCTAATTCGTCTTCGACGGATAAAGAGCGATAATGCGGAACGCGTTCATAATGGCTATGTGCCACTAAATTGAAGATATCTTCTTCTAGATTGGCCCCGGTGCAACAGATGGCATGGACTTTATCTTGACGGATCATTTCAGCTAAGGAGATTCCCAGTTCTGCTGTGCTCATAGCACCTGCTAGGGTAACAAGCATTTTGCCGTTGTTATTTAAGTGGGTTACCCAAGCTTCTGCGGCATCGACACAAACGGCTGCATTAAAGTGTCGGAAGTGATGTTTCATAAAAGAACGGATTGTCATTTACAGTCTCCTGTGGTGGGATGAGGCACAAAAATATAGCTCAATATTTTATAAATTAATTTAGCGGCCAGGAAATCAGGGGATTTGTCCGTAGAGCTTGGACAAAGTTCAACGATGTCAAATCCTACAATGTTTCTTTTGCCAGCAACTTTTTTTAGAATTTTTAGAATAGAATACCATCCCAGTCCGCCTGGTTCAGGTGTGCCTGTAGATGGCATAGTAGAAGGATCGAATACATCTAAATCTAAGGTGACATAGACATTATCTGCTAGCTTTTCTACCACTTGATCCATCCATGCTTCTTTATCCCAAATATCATGAGCAAAGTATGTTAATTGTTTATCCATGAATTCGACTTCATCGTTACTCATGCTGCGAATGCCTACTGCAATGAGGTTGGCAACTTCAGGAATTTCTTTTACCCTAGACATAGCAGATGCGTGACTAAGAGGATTGCCATCATAAGCCGGCTGTAGATCGGCATGTGCATCCAACTGAAGAATGCTTAAGCCAGGATATTTTTCAGCATAGGCGCGAATAGGAGCAGGTGAAATAGAGTGTTCTCCGCCAACTGTCACCACAAATTTATTCAGCTTAAGAAACTGCGCTACGGAATTGTACACATTTGCCACCATCTCTTCAGAAGTTTCGCAACTCACTGGTTCAGCTGTGTGAATGCCTACTTTATAAACTTCGAATTCTGTTTCGATATCATAAAGCTCAAGATTGCGCGAGGCTTCGATGAGCGCAACTGGGCCTAAATCCGAACCTTTTTGGTAGGTGGTGGTTTTGTCAAAAGGCACTGGTAAAAGTACAATTTTAGCTGCCTCTAAGTCACTAAATTCATTTGGCAGGCCTGCATAGCGTCCAGCGACGCCAAGTCCCATGCCCACGGGGGATTCTTGCATAATTTGTTTCTCCATATAAATTTAAGCCCTATTAAACCACTAAATATGTGTAGCTTTCCAAGGCTTCTTTGAATTTCTTTTGTAATTTGGCAGATTCTGCAGGAGATAAGCGGCCAAGCTTCAATGATTTTTCGATAGAGTTTCTGAGGTTTTCAATGAGATCATGAGGGTCATATTGCACATAGTTAAGCACCTCGCGAATCGTATCGCCTTCGATCACATGTTTGATTTGCCACTGTCCTTCTTCATCCAGATCGACGTGTACCGCATTAGTATCGCCAAATAAGTTATGCAGTGCCCCTAAAATCTCTTGATAGGCACCCACAAAGAAGACCCCAAGATAATAGGGAGTGCCCAAATATTCATGCAATTTTAGATAGTGTGATGTTCCCCGTTTATTGACAAATTTATCGATCTTTCCATCACTATCGCAGCTTAGATCAGCAATAAAGCCACGCCGCTTCGGTTCTTCATTCAAGCGATGAATGGGCATGATCGGGAAGAGTTGATCGATAGCCCAAGCATCCGGCAAAGATTGAAATACAGAAAAATTGCAGAAGTAAATATCTAACAACTGTTTATCGAGATCTTTAATTTCTTCTGGAACCTCGTTCAGTTCTTTCGAAACGTGGCGCACCTTGGAGATTAAATATTTATACGCTTGCTCAGCGTAGGCCCGCTCTTTTAAGTTCAGGCTGCCATGCACGAAGCACTCAAAGATATGCTCTTTTAGTTCTTGTGCATCGTGTAGGACCTCGTGACAATTATCCGGATTGACATTTTGGTAAAGTGTAAAAAGGCTAGTGAGCACTTCTTGATCGCTTGGAGGAGGAGGTAGGTTTTCCACGGCGTCTAGGCAAGGGGCCACATCGATGACTTCGGTAATCAACACGGAATGATGAGCCACCAGGGCGCGTCCCGATTCTGATATAATGGTAGGGGGTGACACTTCTGCTTTTTCACAGGCAGAACCGATGGCCGAAACTACATCTCTGGCATATTCTTCAACGGTATAATCCATTGAGGAATCTGTGCTAGAACGCGATCCATCATAATCCACGCCAAGACCGCCACCGGTATCAAAAAAACACATGGAAGGACATTCTTGGGCTAGCTCAGTATACATGCGGGCAGCTTCGCTTAATGCTTTTTTGACCGAAACAATAGAGGGAATCTGACTTCCTAAATGAAAATGAAGCAATTTTACCCAATGAATTTTTCCGGCTTTTTTAAGGAGTTCGATGGCAAGATTAATTTCGTGCGCGCTCAAACCAAATTTAGCCATATCGCCGCCTGAGGATTGCCAGCGACCGCTGCCTTTATTAAAAGGACGCATGCGGAAGCCTATTTCGGCTTCAATATTCAACTTTTCAGCTATCCCAAGTAGCAATTGCAATTCGTAAAATTGTTCGATAATAATGATTGAGCGACGTCCAATTTTAGTGGCTAACAGGGCAATTTCAATGTATTCCGCATCTTTATAACCATTGCACAGCAATAAGGAACCAGCAGCTTCATTGATACTCAATACTGCAATTAATTCAGGCTTGCTGCCAACCTCAAGACCGAGGAGATGAGGACTACCTGTCGTTTGGATGAAATCGACAACAGTGCGTTGCTGGTTGACTTTAATTGGATAAGCTAGTCGATAAGTGTTCCCATAGCGAAATTCATTAATGGCCGCATCAAAGGCCCCCTGGATGCAACGAATGCGATCGCGCAGAATGCCATCAAAACGAATCAAAATAGGTGCTTCAATACCTCGTTGAACTAAGGACTGTACTAATTCATAAACATCGCCTGCTTTTCCATTAGGTTGAAATTTAGCCGACACATTTCCTTTGGTATTGACATCAAAGTAGGGCGAGCCCCAAGCACGAACGCGATACTGATCTCCAAGATTATTTTGACTTTTAACGACATCTCCATCAACCATGAATTATAAGCTCCTTTATAGAAAGCGGTTATTGTTAGAATAAGTGCCGATTATCGGATTAATAACGATTTTTAGCAACTGGAGTTTAAGAACTAGGTAATGTCATTAAATTTTTTCATTTATTTTACTTGAAAAGTCAAGGTTGATGCTGTGATTTATAATTAAATTCTTCCTCTCGTTGTCGGCTATAACAATGTTATTTTTCAACTACAAATCTGCTTAACGTAGTTTCTTCCATTCATGGCTATTGTTTTATGATCGTGCAGATTAACCGCCCTTAAAAGTTCTTTTTCTAAAGACAATAATTTAAAGATATTGTATAGTAACTATCAAAACCTATTTAAATCCTGATATCGAATGAAATTTATGATTGTTCAAGTAATAGATAAATTGTTTTTAGTATATTTTGTCATGCTTTTTATCCGGATTTTAAGCTCTTGGCTTCCTGAATTTCAGCAGACACGTGTCATGCGGTTCATCGCATTCTATACTGATCCCTATCTCAATATCTTTCGAAAACTCATTCCCCCCTTGGGCATGATGGATTTGAGTCCTATCGTAGCTTTTTTATTTTTAAATTTTTTAGAATACGTGCTTAAATCCTTTGTTTTGATGTTATAATTTATGAATTCCCCAAAATCATTTTTAAGTCATTCCTTTCAATTAGGTAATCTTCAGTTGCCTAACAATATTTTTTATGCGCCATTGGCTGGTTGTTCTGACTATCCATTTCGGATGATGTCGGCCAAATATCGGCCAGGTCTTATGTATTGCGAAATGGTTAAAATGGATGCTTTAGTGCGCCACGATCAAAACACTTTTCATATGTTGGATTTCGATAAAAAAATGCATCCGATCGTTGGTCAGCTTTGTGGCAGCAAGCCCGCTTTAGCTGGACAGGCGGCGCGCATCATTGAAGATCTTGGGTTTGACGTGGTGGATTTAAATTGCGGATGCCCTGTGGATAAGGTCACGAAAGATGGAAGTGGATCTGGCATGCTAAAAACTCCCAATTTAATTGGCGAAGTTTTAGCTAATATGGTGGCCGCTGTGAAAATTCCTGTGACTGTAAAAATTCGGGCAGGTTGGGATGAATCTCAGATTAACGCTCCTTTAATCACACAAATTGCTGAACAGGCGGGTGCAAAAGCGATCTGCATTCACGGTCGGACGCGTAAACAAGCATATAAGGGCCCTGCTAATTGGGATTATATTAAAGAATGTAAAGATGTTGCCAAAACGATTAAAATCATTGGAAATGGCGATGTTATGGATGGCCTTTCCGCCCAAAAAATGTTTGAGCATACAGGCTGCGATGCCGTATTGGTTGCACGTGGAACAATGGGTCAACCTTGGGTAGCAGAAGATATTATTCGGCATTTGCTTGGCGAAAAACCTTTAGAGCGCGAGATGGAATGGCGGCGGCAAGGCTTGCTAGAACATTTTTTATGTACCCTTGATTATCATCATGCGAAACGAGTGGCTGTAGATATGCGACGCGTGGGATGTTGGTATTTTAAAAAAGCTTCTGGTACGCGTGGCTTTCGCGATGCCATTAGCCGTGCTGAACATCCTGATGTAGTCAAAGAGCTGATTCTCAATTTCCCCTTGGGTAACTTGGAAGATGGTGGCAATTCTGATAATGAAGATAGCTGCGAACAAGAATGTTAGAATGTAAGTCCTTGAGAAGTCATGGCGCATTCAACATGAGGTCTTCGC
>JACDGH010000158.1 GCA_013815395.1 Parachlamydiaceae bacterium | reverse complement strand
ATTCTATACTTGTAATTACCCGAATTGTTGCAAAAAAATTACTCATTAAAATATGTTCCTTAAGTCAACCTACGTCCAGTTGGTCAGTAATCTCTTTTCTCAAAATAATTGATTATTATTTCCTATATTTTTGGGTCATAGCTGAAATTAGAATTTATAACCTTTCTCTAAAATTGAAATGGATTAAGAAAGTTATTTCACTTGAAGAGGATTTGGTATTTTGATAACTTTCCCAAGAAATTTAAAAACCTACCAACGGATTACAATGAATTATTACCCTATTATAAAAAAAAGTTTATGGCTTTGTGTTTGTTTTTTTATTTTTTTACAAAATATACATGCCGGAAATGATGAAGGAAAGAAGCTTTACTATCACGGAATCCCGGGTTGTATATGTTTTCGTCATTGTTCCTGTTTTTGTGATGATAGATATTGTTGTACTTCTTCTAATTCTTCTTCTCCACAAAATATTGTTTGGCATATTTTTATGAAGAAAATGAAAGAAGCAAGAAGTGCTGGTCCATATTTTCCAGGTGATTTATGTTTAAATATTGGGTATTCCTGTGGCTGTGATTGTGCGATGTTAAGTGAGTATTTAGATGGTATAAATATTCTTAAAAATAGAATGGAAAAAGAAAGTAAAAAAACCATTGAATTTTATGAAAAGGTTTATACCTGTCCAAAAGACGCTTCTAAGTTGAGTGGGCTTATAAAAGACGTTCAAAATCAATTGAAAGCTGGCAAAGATATTCTTGAGCAAACACATCATCAAATAATTCCTTTATATAATAATATTTTTTCTTCTTGCCCACATAAAGGAAGTTATAATCTAGCATTAACCTACAACGAGGGCTTACTTGGCTTTATTAATGGTGATTTTGAGTCTTCTCTTGAAAAAATTAATGAATTTGTCCTATTCGCAGAAACAAGCAAATCAAAAGATCAATTATTAAATTCGAAAATTTACCAGCAACAAGGAGAGTCTCTATTAGAGATTGGTTTGTACCACGAAGCTATATTGGCATTAACAAAATCTCTTGAGAAGGATCCAAAAAACAAAGAAGCTTATTTTAGCCGGGCTGCAGCCAATTTTGAGGTTGGGGATTTTAATTCAGCTATACGAGACTATATATCTTCAGAAGCTAAAAAAGAATTTTCTAAAGTTGAATCAAAGACAACTAGTGATTTTAGTTCGGCATTACTTAACGGTGTTATAGAAGGTGGCGCTCAAGCAACAGTCGACTTTGTTCCATCTTTATGTAATACAGCCTACGGACTTGGGGAATGTTTATGGTGTTTTGTGCAAGCACCTGTAGATTCGACTATAAACTTTTGTAATGCTTGCTCTGAAACTGGCGAAACTGTTACAGAATACATTAAAAATTTAAATCAAGAAACGATTGAAGGACTTGCCGATGAAATGAAGCAGCTTTATCAACAATTTGATGGTTTAAACGATAGTGAAAAAGGACAAGCAATTGGATATTGCATAGGAAAATATGGTGTTGATATTTTTGCAGGCGGCGCAACGCTAAAGTGTGTTACGGCTCTAAAAAATCTGAAAAATGCTAATAGAGTAGCAAATTTAGAAGCTCTGGCGGCTTCAGAAACATCGAGAGAAACATTGAAAGCAGCAGCGTTGACACATGCTGCAGATAAAGAGCTTTATCTCAAAAATGTTAAAGTTAATTGGGATAAACAGAATAAGCACATTCCTGGAAAACATAATTTTGAGTTAGGGAGAGGAACCGTCAAATTAGATGCAAATGAAATTGGAAATCTAGTAAAACAGTATGTTGGTACTGGTCAAAAAATTGTAGGTGATTTAGGTTCTACTGGATATAAAGAACGGATAGATTTTGGTAAAATTATTGGAGAATATGCTCTCAAGAAAGAAGGTCAGCCTACACAATATTTGCAAACCACCAAAGGAATTATTACACATGCTAAAGATGGAACTGTGCACATTTATCCTTCAAACCCTAATGCTTTTATAGATTGAGATTATAATCATGAATATTCAAAAACATCTCGAATTTTTGACTCGCGATGAAATTAAAGATATAACTTCTCCTAAACTAAGAGGCGTTACCGCTAAATGGGAAAACAATAAAGCTAAAATATCTTTTTATTTCAATGGAGAAATAAGTAATATAGATGAAGAAGCCGCTTCAGATGCATGCACTTATATTATAGCACATTTTCCTGAAGCTTTTTTAGAAGAAAGTTTTATTAGATTAGATTACCCAAAACCACTCCCAAAAGATTTTTTAGTTTATGCAAGAGATGAAGAAAATGAGTTCAATAATAATAGGTTATAGAAATTATGAAAGATCGTATCTTATAAGTGAGAATGTAATAAGACATGTTGCATAAAAAATTTTTATAGGTTTTGAGACCCTCTCTGTGATCTCTGTGGGTTCTGTGGTTGTAAAAAAAATAACACCACAGAACCCACGAAGAAGGCCTGTAAACCTATAAAACTTTTTAAACAAACTACCCTACAACGATTCTTAGAAGATAACTCATTAAAAAACGCTTTTTAGATGACTCCCAATTCTTTCCCCACAGCGCTAAAAGCAGCAACAGCTCGATCGATATCTTCATGCGAATGAGCGGCTGACATTTGTGTGCGTATGCGCGCCTTGCCTTCAGGAACCACCGGAAAACTAAATCCTACCACATAAATTCCGTGTGTCAGCATTTTAGCTGCAAATTCTTGGGCAAGTTTAGCGTCGCCAAGCATGATAGGGATAATCGGGTGATTCCCCGGAACTAAGTTAAATCCCGCTTTGCTAATTTTTTCGCGAAAATAGCGGCTATTCTCATGTAAACGAACGCGCAATTCATCGCTTGATTCCAAAAGGTCCAAAACTTTTAATGAGGCTGCTGTGATGGCGGGCGCTAAAGTGTTAGAAAATAAGTAAGGACGAGACCGTTGTCTTAACCATGAAATAACTTCTTTTTTCCCTGAAGTATATCCCCCGGAGGCCCCTCCTAAAGCTTTACCTAAAGTACCAGTAATGATGTCAATGCGTCCCATCACATCACAATATTCTAAAGAGCCACGACCTTTAGGTCCCATAAAACCCACAGCATGGCAATCATCGATCATTACCAAAGCGCCATAAGTGTCGGCTAAATCGCAAATAGCCTTCAGGTTAGCAATGGTGCCATCCATTGAAAAAACTCCGTCGGTAGCAATAAGGCGCACTTTAGAGCTTTGGGAATCCTGCAATTGCTTTTCTAAATCGACCATATCATTGTTATTATAGCGCATGCGTTTAGCTTTTGAAAGACGAATGCCGTCGATAATACTTGCATGGTTCAGCGCATCGCTAATGATGGCATCCTCAGCATCTAAAATTGTTTCAAACAATCCTCCATTGGCATCAAAGCATGAAGAGTAAAGAATAGTGTCCTCTGTTCCCAAAAAATTCGAAATCCTTTGTTCGAGTTCTTTATGAATGGATTGCGTACCGCAGATAAATCGCACAGATGCCAAACCAAAGCCGTATTCATCATAGCTATCTTTAGCCGCTTGAATAATTTCTGGGTGATCAGCTAAACCAAGATAGTTATTGGCGCAAAAGTTAAGGACCTCACTTCCGCCTTTCAGGCGAATATGAGAACTTTGGGGAGAAGTGATAATGCGCTCTTCTTTATAGAGTCCTGCCGATTTTAAGGCATTCAATTGGGTAGATAAGTTGTCATAGAAGATATCGTTCATATTTGTTTATCCTGGTTGCGTAATATTCTATCAATTGTCGCATCATTTGCAAATAAAAAAATAAAGCTTTTAATGTTAGAGGATCAATCCTAGCTAAGCCTAATCTTCAAATAAATCAATCTCCACTTGTCATATAATAAATTATATTTTAATGTTCGATTTTTACTAGGTTTAGGTGGTTATGTCTTCAACCGCATTGCATTATCATACGTTATTAGAAACTATTGGCCACACGCCACTAGTTAAATTACAACACATTAATCCCTTTCCATTAGCTACAATTTTGTTAAAACTAGAATTTTTAAATCCCGGTGGGAGCATTAAAGACAGAATTGTTTTGCATATCATTAATGATGCCGAACAGAAAGGGTTACTTAAACCTGGAGGCACTATTATTGAAAACACTTCGGGTAATACAGGTGCTGCTGCGGCCATGATTGCAGCCATTCGAGGCTATCAGGCAATATTAACAATGCCGGATAAGGTGAGTAAAGAAAAACAAAACGCCTTAAAGGCCTATGGCGCCAAGATCATTATTTGTCCAACATCAGCTCCACCGGATTCTCCTGAACACTACGTCAACAAGGCAAAAATATTAGCCGAGCAAACTCCCAATAGTTTCCGCATCAACCAATATGATAATCCCTTGAATCCACAAGCTCATTATCTTAGCACGGCGCCCGAAATATGGGAACAAACTCACGGAAAAATAGATTATTTTGTGGCTAGCGCCAGTACAGGCGGTACAATTAGCGGAATAGGACACTATTTAAAGGAAAGAAATCCAAAAATAAAAATCATCATGCCCGATCCCATAGGCTCCATCTACTATCACTATTTTAAAGAAGGCGATATCCCAAAAAGCGGAAATTGCAACTACTTTCTAGAAGGGATAGGTGAGGATCATTTGGCTAAAGCTATGGACTTTTCTATTCTTGATGATGTCTTGCAAGTCAAAGATAAAGATGCCTTTGAAATTACGCGTTTGTTAGCTCAAAAAGAAGGTATTTTGGCAGGTGGATCTAGTGGCGCCAATGTATGGGGTGCTCTTGAAATTGCTAAAAATTTAAAGCACCCTGCCATCATCGTCACCATCCTTCCTGATGGAGGCATAAAATACTTAAGCAAAATTTTCGACGACGAATGGATGAATGTAAATAAATTTCTTTCTTAATCATGAATTATAGGGGAAGATATTCCATGAAATTTTCTACTAAAGCTATTCATGTGGGCTGCGCGCCCGATTCTGCCACAGGCGCTATCATGCCGCCCATCTATATGACTTCAACATATGTGCAAGAATCACCAGGCGAAACTAAAGGCTACGACTACACCCGAGCAGGAAATCCAAATTTTACCATGTTGGAAGAAGTGCTAGCCTCATTGGAAAATGCCGAATTTGCCACTGTATTTTCATCCGGACTTGGCGCTCTCACAGGCTTGATCAGTATGCTATCGCAAGGTGACAGCGTTGTGGCCTTTGATGGTGTTTATGGAGGCACTTATCGTTTATTTAACTCGATCTTTAAGCGTTATGGGATCACATTCAATTCTATTAATCCTACTTCCCTTGAAACACTTGAAAAAGCTCTAGAAAAAAAGCCCAAATGGCTTTTCTTTGAAACACCCACAAACCCCCTTCTCGAAATTTATGATATTTCCACTTTTGTTAAAATCGCTAAACGACACAGTGTACTGACGCTTGTCGACAACACCTTTGCCACCCCCTATTTCCAAAATCCACTTAAGCATGGAGCTGATATTGTTTGGCATAGTACTACGAAATACATTGGCGGACATTCTGACATTATTGGTGGGGCCGTCATGACAAATAGTGATTCGATGAAAAAAGAATTGGATTTTGCCAGAAAGGCCATGGGACTGAACCCAAGTCCTTTTGATGCCTGGTTATTAACGCGAAGTATAAAAACTTTGGCTCTAAGAATGGAGCAACATCAAAAAAACGCTTTTGACATTGTTAATTTTCTAAAAAATCATCCCAAAGTCAAACGCGTGTATTATCCTGGAATGGAATCTGATCGCAATCATGCTATTGCCAAAAAACAAATGAGT
The DNA here is from genome assembly GCA_013815395.1 of Parachlamydiaceae bacterium. Lineage (GTDB taxonomy): Bacteria > Chlamydiota > Chlamydiia > Chlamydiales > Parachlamydiaceae > JACDGH01. The sequence continues at coordinate 439 of JACDGH010000158.1, read as the reverse complement.
GGTTTTAGCGGAGTATTTTCGGTGGAATTTAATCTCCCTCTTGAAAGCACCAAGAAATTAATCTCATCTTTTAATCTTTTTGCCTTGGCAGAGAGCCTCGGCGGAGTGGAATCACTTGTCAGCCATCCAGCGACAATGACCCACGCCTCCATTCCTCCAGAAGAAAGACTGCGCATCGGATTAACTGATGGACTAGTCCGTTTTTCTGTGGGCATAGAAGATAGCGAAGATCTTATTGCCGATCTAAGCCAAGCTTTAGAGCTTGTTAATTAACAAATTTAATTATCATCTAGCAAGAGGCATTTAATACCACCCTCTAGTTGAAAATTTCCATTGCATATTTTTTTAAGATTAGTAGAGCCGCACTTCCGAGGCTGAAAGAAAAATAGTAGAAAATAGATAATGTGCGTTTGGCGAAGCCCTTGGAGTGCGTCGGCTC
>JACDGH010000157.1 GCA_013815395.1 Parachlamydiaceae bacterium | reverse complement strand
GTCTTAAGCAGTGAGCGCTTAGGCCTAGGGTTTTCATTTGTGGAATTTAAATTTTGGAAATTATTACTAGATTTCATTGACTCTCCTTTGTCCAAACTTATATAAAAATTGGTATAGGTTTCAAACTATATCAAGAAAAAGAGAGATTGTCAATTTTAAATTGGATGTAAATATTTCTGTTTTTAACTTTTAAAATTAGTTTTTAGCCTATGTTTATAAAAGCAAAAGTATATTTTGACAAAAAAATGTTTATAAAGTATTTTTTTGTCAAAAAGCCTGTCATTTGATAACATCCCTCAAGAAGGTATCATAGCGGCTCATAATGCATTGAAAGGTATTATGTTAAGAAGGATTCTAGTTTTTTAAATTAAACAGGAGAAAAACATGTTAAAGCGTTTATTTAACGTTATTACGCCAGGCCTTGCAGCGCTTTCTATATTCTGCACGCCAGTTTCAGCTTCAGCTGCTTACGATCAATCATGCTGCCCACCCCCAGAATGTTGCCAAGAAGAACAACCTTGCTGCAACAAAGGAAGAAGTGCTTTATGGGGTCTAGTTGGCGCAGCCGCCGTTGGAGCAGCTGCTGGTGCAATTACTGCTGCTGCAATTGATAGCGGCAGAGGTCACGGTCATAAAGGTTCTCGTGGACCTTCAGGCCCAGCTGGAACAACAGGGGCAATTGGAGCAACGGGAGCGACAGGTCCTGGATCTTTTGCGGTTGTTACGGATGAAGCCCTTGTATTTAATTTTAATTTACTTCTTGGGCTTGAAATTCTTGACACTGGTCCTATTGCCACTTTCGTGCAAAAACCTGATGGAACAATTGTTCTAGGGCCAACATTCAGTAGCGGTCTTGCTCTATTGCAATCTGGAATTATTACAATTGCTCCAAATGTAAATGGGCCAGTGCAAATTGGTACTTATCATTGGGGTTATGTTTTCCCACCATCAATATTGCCACTTGGCATTACATTGGGATTAACATTGAATGACTTTGTGAATGAACAGCCAGGCAATGAAAATAATTTCCCGGATAATAATGGAGTAGCACTTTCAGTGCAGCTATTAAGTACTGGCGAAACACAATATATTCATAGCTTTAGTTATGATATAGATTAATAACTTAAATCGCTACTGCGACTAGCAACTTTCGTATGCTCTTAGATTGTCTTGGCGTATTCAATATGAGGTCTTCGCTAATCTCTCCTACTTAACATTGAATACGCCATGACTTCAAATAGCTTCGTTGGCATTTGAATAACCCCTCTGCTTTATTAAGGAGAATATTATTGACTTGAACGGAAGAAATCAATACCAAATCAGTCAAAAACTAGTGAATTGCGGGTTATGTTACCGCTTGTGCATACAAAAGCTCTTAAAGTTAAATTATTTGGTTTTTGCCGGATCTCTTGGTTCCATTTTATTCGGATGTAGCTTCGGACGCTTTGAAGTCTTACCAACTTTCGCTAGATTGTCAAACTTCAATCATGACGCAAGGCTGTGATGGGATTCATAGAGGCCGCTTTTATGGCCGGATAGAGCCCGGAACACCCGCCAACAGTCACAGCCATTCCTAAGGAAAGTAAAATAGACCACAAAGTCACGACGGTCGACCAACCAGCCCAATAACCAATGAGCAGAGAAAAGCCTAAGCCAATGATTACTCCTAAAATAGCGCCAATAAGAGTAAGAAGAAGTGTTTCTGTAACAAATTGAGCCGCAATGTGGTATTTGCTGGCCCCGACAGCCCTTCGGATGCCTATTTCACGGTCCTTTCTGAAACAGTGGCGAGCATAATATTCATTATGCCGATCCCGCCAACTAGTAGAGAAATAGCGGCAATGCTTCCTAGAACAAGGTTAAAAGTGTTTTGTGTGCGGTTTGCTTGATTGAGGAGCTCTTGTGGAATAACTATTTGATAATCTTCAATCGTACCATGTGCTTTTTCCATAATGCGTTTTATTATCTTGGCTGATTTAGTCATTGTACTACTGTGAGAGAATTGCAACACGATTTCAGAAAGAGCCTCATGTTTTGGATTGGTCTTAACATTGGGTAGAGTCATCTCAACACCCAGTGGAAGAAAAATACTTTTATTGAGATTTCGAGTTGTTAGCATGGTTGATTTTCCAGCTTTCCAATGCTTATTTTTTAAAACTCCCACAATTTGAAAAGGGATATTATCGATCCTTAGAACTTGTCCCACATGGCCATATTTCCCTAAGCTTTTAGCCACATCGCTGCCAATAGCGCATACTTGTTTTTTTTGTTCTACATCGAGAGTACAGAGAAAGCGACCTTCAGCAGTTTCCAATCCTTTAATTTCATTAAAGGCATAAGTGACCGCCAAAATTTCAGGTGAAATATTTGCAAATGCAGCCTGAATTGTGGCCTCCACAACTTTTAAGGCAGCATGAAATTGAATATTAGGCACATTGTATGATAAAGCAAGCGCATCTTCTTTTGTTAGCCCACGCGAGCGCTGTTCTCTTGCTTTAAGATGTTGCTCTTCTGCCAATTCGTTTTGCCGAATAGTAATTGTGTTCATTCCTAACTGTTCTATTTGGGTAAGTATTTCCTGTTTAGCACCTTCTCCAATGGAAAGCATTGTAATCACTGCGACAACTCCAAATAGAACGCCTAATGCGCTTAATAAAGTACGCATTCTATGCAGAGCTAATGAGCGCAGCCCTTGTTTAATATTTTCGAGCGAAGAGATCATTTTTTTTCCTCAGAGACGATTTTACCGTCGCGCATCCTGATCAAGCGTTGGCAATGCTTTCCAACGGATTCATCATGAGTAATCATCATCAAAGTCACTCCTTGGGAATTTAGCTCTTGAAATAATTTTAAAATGGATTCACCGGTCTCAAAATCTAAATTACCTGTTGGTTCGTCGGCTAAAATCAATAAAGGATCTATTGCTAAAGCTCTGGCAATGGCAACACGTTGCATTTCGCCGCCAGATAACTGAGATGGAAGATGGTAAAGTCGATGTCCAAGTCCCACTCGTTGGATTGCGTTAATACTGCATTCGCGGGGATTTTTTTTTTTATCGTTTCGGTAAAGAAACGGAATTTCGACATTTTCAATCACATTAAGCTGGGCGATCAAATTAAAGGATTGGAAGACAAAACCGATTTGGGTGGCTCGAATTAAAGAAAGGGCATTATCATCAAGTTCGGCAATATTTTGTCCATTAAGGCAATATGTGCCTGTCGAAGGCTTATCTAAACAGCCCAAAAGATGCATTAAAGTGGATTTGCCCGAACCCGATGGACCCATAATGGCAATCGATTCTCCTTTCAAGACTTGAAGGTCGATGTGTTTCAAAGCAGAAACCATGCCGTGTCCCATCTGATAGGTTTTACTTATGGCACGGATATCTAAGACGATTTTTCTAGAATCTTGAGGCATGTTTGGTATCTTCTGAATTTTCTGGGATATGAATGACATCTTGTTCTAATGGTTTGGTTAAACAGATTTGATCGTGCTCATTGAGTCCTTCATTAACTGCTACCCAATGTTCATTGTTCATTCCGATTGAAACAGGCTGCAGGAGATAACCTTTCTTTTGAGTTACATAGCAATAATGTTTTTTATTAAATTCAAAAATAGCATGGATAGGAACCGTTAAAGCATTCGTCACCTTGTCGGCATGGATGACAACACGTGAAGTCATCCCTGGACGTAAGCGAGGGTCTGTTTCATCTATGCTGACCTTAACTTCAAAATATTTTTCATCACCGGCTCGAATGCCTTCAGATAGGGCTAAAATGCCAATAAAAATGACTTTGCCTTTAAGTTGAAGGTTCGGATAGGCATCAACTTCAATCGTAGCTTCTTTACCATTGTCGATTTTAAAGAGATCGATTTCGCGGACTTTTGTTTTAACAATCATCGAATTTAAATCGGGTAAATCGAGAATGGGTTGATTTTTGACAAGCAGATCGCCCACGCGCGGCTTTCGCCTCTGGCTTGAGCGATATTCCTCTCTTTGGACGACCATTCCTGGGGATGGAGCTGTAATTTCTGTTAGCGCCAATTCCTGTCGCGCATTTTGAAGTTGACGTCGCACATCAAGTAGCTCCTGCTCTGCTTGATTGAGTAATGCATCAGCTTTAGCAATTTTGAACCCACCAGCTCGAGCACTTTCTTCTTGTTTATTGATCAAACGTTTAATATTGGTTTCAGCCTTTTTGATCAGCATCGGATAAACGTGATTAATATAGCTATCATGTTGCATTTTTGCTGATTCGTAAGCTTCCCGTTCTTCTTGTAATTTTTTTTGTGCTTGTCTAACTTCGATAGGATTTAAAAACCCTTGAGTTTCAAGGTCTAGAAGATCCTGAGAATAAGCATTTAATTCTTCGAATTTAATCTTTGTTTTTTGCATGATAGATTGTAAGCGTGCTGCCTCGAGAGGGCCATCGCCCTGAATAGTTTTATTTAATTCCAACTCGGCAGTCTCCATTTCATAAGCGGCTGTCTTTGTTTCATGGTCTGCTTGAACAACTTCCCAATCTAAGGCATTTTTAAGGGCTTCAATGTGACTTTCATATTCTTTAATTCTTCCAACTAATTCATCTACTGTTTTTTCGTAAGGTGTTGAATCGATTTTTACGAGTAGATCTCCAGCTTGAACATTGGCCCCATCTGCGATAAGTTGAATGATTTTAGCTTGATCACCGCGTAAAGATGAGGAAATGCTGGTTGATCGTGCAGCTTCAAGCTCGCCAATTGTGCGAATTTCAATGGGAAAAGATCTTTTTGTAACTACCTCAGTAGGCATATCTTCATCAATAGAATATTTAGGGGTGCTCTTGACCATCGAAACAGAAGCGATCAATAGCATTTGTATGGTGAGTGTTGCAGCAATTATTTTAAGTTTGGAAGATTTCATCGACAGCTCTCAGGTTTATCTACTAGTGTCCCTAATGAAGCTAATAGCTTAAATTCATTGACTCTATGTTCTATGATCGCGCCAATTAAAGCAGTTTGAGCTGAAATTAAGTTTTTCTCAGCTTGGATGAGATCAAAATTATTAGCAAGTCCATGTTCAAATTTTAATCTAGCCAGATGGTACTCATTGCGTGCGTTAATAATCTGAGATTCTTGCACGGCAATCTTTTCTACAGCTCGAGTTAATGTCCTTAAAGTGCGTTTAACATCCAAAACAATATTATCGCGTGTCTGTGCTACATTAATGCCTGCATCATCTACAGCGATGACGCTTTGTTCGAAAGCGGCTGTTTCACTAAAACGTTCAACATTTGCGTTGGTAGTAAATCCAAATCCCCATTTGCTCTCCCGTTTATGTGTCCAGGAATTGCTAAAGACCTCATCTCTTCCATAGTTGGTGTAGTCGATGACTAAATTTAATTCAGGCCATAAATTCTTTTTCGCAATGCGTTGCAGTCGTCTAGTCTCGATTAGCTGATCTTCTACTTGATCTAGTTCGATGCGATTGCTCAGTGCTACAGTAATTGCTTCTTCCATGGTGATATCCACGGGATTGTATTCAATAGGAACTTGTACTTCAATAGGAAGATCGAGAGGGAGGGCAAGAGCTTCTCGTAAAGTATCTTTAGCGTCTCCAAAACGCTCAAGTGAAGTGTTCAGAGCATCTTCAGCTCTTTTTAACTCTGTTTTAGCGCGGTAAACATCCAGGGAGTCGCATAGTCCAATTTTTTCTTTCATTTCTGTAGAAACGCAGAATTTTTTAAGTCTTTCGTAAGTTTCGCGATCGAAGCCTACTAAAGTCTTTTGTTTAGATACTTCAAGCATGGACTGGATTGCTTGAAGCATCACTCTCACTTGCGCCAGATAAAGAGATCGCCTGGCAGAGCGGTCTGAAAATTGTGCCCCATATAGTGCTGATAGTGTATATTCTTTCCCAAATCCACGCAGAAGAGGTTGGGTGATAGAAGCTTTTAGATTTTGAAGATAATCTTTGGCTATTTTTGCGATCGATGGGTAAAAAGCAATTCTTGTTCCATGAGTAAATTTTTTGCTTAATTCCACCCCTGCTGCAATTGTCGAACCGCCCCCTGCTTTGCCCCCTCCGATAAATCCAGCATCGCCTTTCGGGGTAAGTTTTAATGCAAATTCATTTGCTGCAAGCGTGGTCGCAATCTCTGATTTTTGCAGGTTTCCGAAAGCTTGCCCTAGTCTTTTCTTAGCCGTGAGGGCTAAATTAACCCCCTTGACTAAATCGATTTCAAAGGCGTCTTCTAATTCTTCTTGCTGATTAAATTCTGGGCTTTTCCCTTGAATGTCCGGTTCTGCCACAATAATTGAGAAAGAGAGTAGGAGAATA
>JACDGH010000156.1 GCA_013815395.1 Parachlamydiaceae bacterium | reverse complement strand
GGCTAACACAGTCTTGAACTTAGCTTCTAGGGCTAGAGAGATTTTCGAAAGTTCTGAAGTGAGTGAAAAACGGCAACTTTGAATTTGATGTTTCAGAACTTGCAACTGAGAGACGTAAGTCTCTCAGTACAAGTGACTGAACCGTTTAAAACGATGGTGGACTACAAAGAGTGTCCAACCAATTGGAGGTGGAGAGAATTGAACTCTCGTCCTAAGCAAACTACATAAAGATATCTACATGCTTAGCATCTTGAGTGTTGAGCTCGCAGTCGATGCAAGATGCCACACTAACTGAAAGCCGCTTCGTTTATTCTCGAGCAGTGTTTCCTGGAAGCGTCGGAAACAAGGCACACACCAAGTGATATATCGATAGATTCTAAGGCCCCTGGTCCAACCTTAGGCTATCGTGTTGCTCAAACTGTTAGGTTTGAGCTACAAACTAGGCAGCACACTCAACAAGTTCACACTCGTTGTTTGCGAAGTCTAGCGCAACGATTTTGTCGTTTGCATTTATTGTTTTATCGGCTTTTTAGGAGGCCAGCCGAATACCTCCGCATGCAATCAATACTTCATTTCCCAGTCGAAACCGTGACACCCCCGTATTGTTACTCTCTTATTATAGCATGGGGAAAATTATTTATCCATTTGATTTACAGTTTTTTTTGGTTCTTGGGAAGAATTGGGGGCGGGGACAATGTATTGACTAACAGCGACATTGTGATAGATGTACAATGTCCATAGATTTTTTAATTACAGTGTTCCATCTTTTTTGCTCATTTTTCTATCATTATCTAGCCCATTCCCAAGCCGCAATGAGCATAGCGAGTGCTGCGCAGGTATGGGTAGGCACATTAAAATTACTCTAAACCGCGGAGTCGGTTCCTCATTTTTTTCATTTTTGCTCCTTTTTTATTCAAAGACACGATCAATATCGTTCCTGTTTGATCGAAATGCGCACACTATTCTTTATAATAAAAAAAAGAGAAAAGCCGCAAGCAAAAAAGATGAACACGTTCCCCGGTTTAGGACAATTTTGATGTGTTTACCCATACCTGCGCAGCACTCGCTCTGCTCGTTGCAGCTTCAGTATGAGCTACAAAAAGAAAAAAAATGAGCAAAAAAAAGTTGAAAAACTGTTATTTTAAAATTTATGCATGCTTTACCTCTGCCACAATCTCGTAGCACCCCGCCCCCCAATTTTTCCCAAGAACTTTTTTTTAGCTTTTTCTTAATTTAGGTTAGATGATACTTTCTTTCGTTGAAATTTAAAGATAGGTAGCATAAAAAAAATGTGATAAGATGATTAAAATTTTTTAAGGGATTAGCCATGAGTGATATTTGTCCTGTTTCAGGGGAGTCCTATAAGGAAGAGCTTTTAAATCATTGGACGCATTTAATTGGATTAATATTAAGTCTCATTGGGTTGCCTATTTTAATTTTTTATAGCGTTTTACGTGAGGATCCTTGGACGATAGCAAGCTTTTCGATTTATGGAAGCACGCTAGTTCTTTTATATTTAGCATCTACCTTTTATCATGGATGCACCAATTTATCTCACAAGAGCGTACTTCAGGTGGTCGATCACGCCTGTATTTATCTGCTGATTGCTGGATGCTACACTCCCTTTGCACTAGGACCACTGAGAGAAAGTAACGGATGGACATTACTGGCTATAGAATGGACAATTGCAGTGGTAGGGATAGGCATAAAAATAATTGCATTCAATCGTTTTCAAGCTATTTCATTGATTTCCTATCTTGTCATGGGGTGGCTGGTGGTCTTAAGTTGGTCAACTTTAGTAGATAAATTATCTGTGACAGCCTTAATCCTTACGATGGTGGGAGGTCTATTTTATACAATAGGATCTATATTTTTTGTCTGGGAAAAGCTTCCATTCAACCATGGCATTTGGCATTTGTTTGTTCTTTGCGGCAGTGTTTGTCATTATTTCGCTATTTTAATGTTGTGATTTTTAAGCGAAGTTTAACTCTTTTTAACCTTTTATTAAGTTCGCGCAATTGTGACAACTCCCAAATCCAAAAAGGGAGTGTATTTAAAGCAAAATCAATGGTTTCTAAGCATGATAAGTGTCTAATTGGGCCTGGAACTTCATCAAGTTCTACCTGATAAAGACTTAGATGCAAGCAAGAATTTTTTCTAAAGAAGCGTTTTTTTTTCCAAAAATGTTGTTATACCATTTTTTTTCAATAAAGCCAAATTTACAAAAATTTGTATGAAGAAGGTCTAATAATTGTTTTCATTGGAATTTTTTGAATTCATTTCTTGGGAATTCCATTGTTTTTTTTTGTGGAATGTAAGCAATTAGAGCTCTGCATATTGAAAATAAAGACACACTCAGGCTGTTTATCATGTTAAAATCAACTTAGGGCTCTCTGAGTGGCAAGACACTTTTGCAATATATAATAAAATAGCAGTGAGTTTATTTCGCAGAACGAAATAAACTCACTGTAGTCAAAAGTTAAGTTGTTTAAAAAAACTATCTGCGTTCTGTTCTTCCGTAACCTACGCGCACACGGCTTTGGTCGTCTTCCACAGTGCGCTCTGGTGCGACAGGAGGCACGGGTTGATGAGGTCTACGCTCAGTTGTCCCAAACCCAACACGTACATGATTATCTACGCTTGGTCTTACAGGTCGCTCTGGTGCGACAGGAGGCACGGGTTGATGAGGTCTACGCTCAGTTGTCCCAAACCCAACACGTACATGATTATCTACGCTTGGTCTTACAGGTCGCTCTGGTGCGACAGGAGGCACGGGTTGATGAGGTCTACGCTCAGTTGTCCCAAACCCAACACGTACATGGTTGTCAACACTTGGTCTTACAGATCGCTCTGGTGTAATAGGAAGAATGGGTTGATGAGGCCTTGGATCAATTTGACCTCTTCCTACGGGTACACGATTTCCATCATTGTGCGGGAAAGAATGCTCCGGCACAACTGGAGGACGAGGTCTTTGTGCTTCCCTATGAAATGGAGGAGGGGGCACAACTACTGGACGGCAGAAAGTTGGTCTTTGAAATTGTTGAGAATATGTTTTAACTCTGAACCAGTCATTTTGAAAAGGAAAATGTGATCTGTCGCTAAAGAGAGTTTTCCACGAATGGGTGGGTTGCGAAGCAAAACGCCCCAAGCCTTGAGCTCCCCAAAAACGATTCCAAGCATTTTCAGTGATATCGCTTGCAAAAGAGGAGTGGAAATGGGGTAGCTTACCAAAAACATCATGCCAATTCAAATCTAAATTAGAGATCTTCCAATTGCGCATAATTAGAGGTGAAGATATAGAAAGCGAATCCAAAGCCAATTCATTTTGAGGATGAAGCACTCTATTTAGCAAGTTTGTAAAATGCTGAAGCCCATTGGAACGTTGTTGTTCAACTTGCTGTTTAGCCTGAATAACTTCTCTATCTAGTTCGCGCAAACGTTGATCGAAAAAGTTGTCAACAACCAGTTTAGATTGATTGTATAGTAAAGTATTCATGCGTCGGTCTTTTTCGTAAGCATCTTGAATAGAAAGCACCGCTGGGTGTCTTTTAAATTCTTGATGAGTGGCATCAATTGCATTACGACAAAGAGATTGAAGGTGTGCCTTATATCTAACTTCTTCTTCATCTCCAGTGTTTCTGACATTGTAATAGTAAGCTCTTTCTATAGACGCGATTTCATTATCTCTTTGTTGAACTAAAGCGTTATAGCTCGACTGATAGAGGCTCTCAGCCTCTTGAGAACCTAACGAATACATTCTTTCAGCAGGTACTAGCCATTGAGCTTTAAGCAAAGATGCTTCTTTTATGAGTTCTGAGCGTCGAAGAATAATGGCATTGAACTCAAGGTCAATTTCTTTTTCAAAACGGTTGAAAGCTTGATGGCAATCATGATAAAGACTGGCCATTTTATTCAATTGCATTGGAAAAATTGTTCCCTGAACTGTTTGTATAGGCTGTGGAGACGCATCCCAGGTATATTGAAAGCGAGTTTTTCCAAGAATATTCTCATTAAATATTTGAACTGGATTGATAGGATTGTTCATTAGTTTGACAAAGTCACGAGTCCAAAGAGCTTTCACTTCTTCAGGATGTATGGCATTGTTTTTAAGATTGTTGTTAAAAACATATTGAAAGCCTTCAATACCCGCACGTTTTCTTTGACTAACGATTAAGTTAATAGGGTCGTTCCATTGTTCATTTTGATTTTTAAGGACATCTTTATCAATGTGCAATTCACTAAGAGCTTTTTGATGGTGATGCAATTGCTTGATTCCTAAAGCTGCTGTTGCAATGCTTCCTACCAATATAGAAACGATCACAAGCGGTGCAAAAGGTGAGACAGCCAGACAGGCTATACTTGCAGTTGCGGTTAAAGATCCTAAAACTGTAGTTGCAATGCCCTTATTGCGATTGGTTGTATGTTTGTCTTGATTTTTTGAAGTTTCACTGACAAGAGAAGTAAAATATTCATGAGCAGTTTGACGTGTGCGGTCATCTACACTGGTTATAACCACGGCATTATCTACGCAGCGTTCACTTGAAGTGTGTGTTTGACCAATTTGTGAAACTAATCCAGAATATTGATGGGTAGGACGTAATACGCGAACCTCATCTTTAGGGTATTGAGCACTATGTCTATTGAACATGTTTGCATAAAGATTCGAAAGCTTATTTGTCATATTTACCATCCTTAGGTTTTAAAAAAACCGAGTATCTCGGAAAAAGATTAAAGAAAGATAAAGAAAGTGTTAAGATTTCATTAATTTCAATTATATAATTAATTCTCCCAGGGAAAAACAATCCATTCATCTGTTTCTTGCACATAGTAATCTGGTTGGATTTTGGAAGAGGTCGGTTTGTAGTACAAAACTGCTACTTTAATCGTGGATTCTGGTAATTCCTTTTCAAGGAAGCTTTTAATAAACGACATCGTTTTTCCGGAATCAACAAGGTCGTCAACGATTAAAATAGATTTATATTTTTTATAATCTTCCACATGAAATGGCATGACAATTTTAATATATCCTTGCTTAGCTCCATCGTCATAAGATGTTAATGCAATCGTAGCGACATTACGAAGGTTTAGCTGTTTTTCGCCCGCAAGATAACTGGCAGGTTGTAGCCCCCCTCGAGAAAGTCCGATTAAAAGATCAGGTTTATAATCATCGCTTTTGATGATCGTACAAAGTTCTTTGCACATTGTTTGAACTTTATCACAATCGACATATATCTTTATTGTCTCATGGGCTGTAACGCAGCTAGAGGCAAAAAAGAGGATGCAAAGGATGAAAATAGGGGAACATAGAAGGGTTATTGACATTTGGTTCATGAAAGAATCCTGGGTTGTTGTAAAAAATATGGGGGATCACATTTTTTTATTGAGGTCAAAGAATATAACGATACGAAGTAAAAATTCAACTAAATTTTTTGGATTTCATGCAAATGAATATCTTTTGGCTTTTTTATTTGAAGTATGTTTTTCCATAAAATTCGATCAATTGTTTTAGAAATTCCTCTGGGGAACGATCTTCATAAGCTATAAGTAGGCCTGCAGCTTCTTCATCACTTAAAATTAGTTGATGCTTAAGTAAATATTCGAGCTGTACGTTGGCTATCTGAAGATTAAATATGGGGCGAATCATGGAAGCGCGCCGGTACCAAAAGCAATTCACTTTAATACCGGCTTCTTCCATACTTTTTTCTATGGATTCTATTTGATCAAGTTTGTCATCTATAACTATTACCTGCTTAGGAACATAACCAGTGGAAGATAAAAATTTTTTCAAGAAGTCGCCTTTCATCTTGCCCGAAGTGAATATTACTCCTGCATGAAGGGCAGGATGTTTTGATAAGCTGGGGGGTAGGGCAGTAAGGCGGAAATTAATATTTATGTTAAGAAGTTGGTTTTCTGTGACTTGAATTCCATCGATCTGTTTTTTATAAATAGGTCGAGCCGTAAAGGCAAGTGGAATCATTGATGAAATTTTTTGACAATCGGAAATTAAAGAGGCTGAGGTTGAATCAACCGGGAGAATAGGAATGGATTTTGAAACATGCCACATCAGTTCTTCAATGATAGGCATCTTGTCAGGCAAAAGCTTGGGAACATTTTTCCAATAGTAAGAAATCCATGGTCCTGAGTTTAAGCTAATTGGGGAGTCTATTAGGGTATCATCGATATCAAATAATATCAGAACATTGTCTTCTTTATTTGATTCATTTATAAAAGGAGCCAACACTTGAATATCACAAATTTCTATAATTTTAGAAAAAAGACTTAACGGTGCAGAAAAACAGAAAAATGAAACAAACCAAAAGAAAAATATTTTTTGAATTTTCATGTTATTCCAATCATTTTTTAAGTGGTTTAACTTTCGATTT
>JACDGH010000155.1 GCA_013815395.1 Parachlamydiaceae bacterium | reverse complement strand
AACTTGACGCGTACTGAAAGGGTGTCTGCGCAAACATCAGAGATGGCACAAAAAAATACAGCGGTTGATAAATTCATCGAGCTTGCGGGGTTCAGCTTCATTGATAGCTTAAATCGCACCAACCAGGGCACCAATTTTGTAGTGCTTAAAGATTGGGATTTAAGAAGAAATTCGGAGGAACAGGCCAACGCTGTTATTGCAGAATTATCTAAAGAATATAGTCAAATTCCAGACGCCATGGTTTTAATGTTTAACCCCCCGGCCATTCAAGGTCTGGGTACGGTGGGAGGCTTTGAATTTTGGATTGAAAATCGAGGGCAAGGGGACTATGCCCATCTTGAAAATATCACTCGTCAATTCATTGCTAAAGCAAAGGAACGTCCTGAATTAAGTTCTTTAATTTCTACCATCGATGCTAATGCCGAACAGGTATTCATCGACCTCGACCGTTCCAAAGCACGTTCATTAGATGTGCCCATTAATCAAATTTACAGCACTCTGCAAAGTCTTTTTGCTTCCTATTATGTCAATAATTTCAATAAATTCGGCCGGGTTTACCGCGTGATCATCATGGCTGATCCAAAATGGCGGCTCACCCCAAGTGATATCGAACAAATTTATGTAAAATCTACTAAAGGGAAAATGATCCCTCTAAGCGCATTGATTACTTTGAAGAATGCCGCTGGACCAAACTTAGTGAGTCGCTTTAACACCTTTGCAGCTGCAAAAATTAATGGGTCTGCTGCACCCGGATATAGTTCGGGAGAGGCTATGACAGCGATGAGAGAGGTGGCCAAAGAAATGCTGCCTGATGACATGAGTTTTGATTGGGGTGGGGAATCTTATCAAGAAAATGCCACCAGTGGCTCTTCGTCTTACATGATGATAGCCGGACTTTTAATGGTTTTCCTTATATTGGCGGCGCTCTATGAAAAGTGGAGCCTGCCTTTGGCAATTGTACTTGCAGTGCCTTTTGGCATATTTGGTGCTCTTATGTCAGTATGGATGATGGGGATGAATAACGATGTGTATTTTCAGATCGGATTAATTACGTTAATTGCCTTATCCGCCAAAAATGCTATCCTTATCGTCGAGTTTGCTGTGATCAAACATCAGGAGGGAATGTCCTTCTTGGAGGCCGCTATTGAAGCTGGCAAATTGCGCTTCCGCGCTATTCTAATGACATCTCTGACTTTTATATTCGGGGTGATCCCGCTTGTGTTGAGCACGGGGGCTGGTGCTAATAGTCGCCACTCTGTTGGCACAGGCGTGCTTGGGGGCATGATTGCGGCCACATTTTTAGCGATCTTCTTCGTGCCCCTATTCTACAGAATTATCAGCGAGTTAACACAGTCGAAAAAAGAAAATAAAAACTCTTCGAGTCCTCTGGAAAAAGGAAATAATGATGTATAAGGGCCTAGGTATCCTAATTTTGGCCTGCATGTTAATGGGTTGCTTTCGGCCTAACTACCAACCGCAATATGTTGATATTCCTTCGGAATGGCGCCTTACTGCTGATGAGGGGAGCACGCTTTGTAATGTGCGTTGGTGGGAGCAATTTAATGATCCGGTACTAGATAATCTTATTTTATCGGCTCTCGCCAATAATCAGAATCTTAAAATAGCCATCAATAGAGTTTTCGAATATTACAATAAGCTAGGTGTCGTCAATGCCAACCTGTATCCTGCCGTGACAGGAAATGCTAGCTACCAACGTATACAAACTTCTGCAGCGGTGCCAATCTCCTTAGCTCCAGGGTTTCAGCGCATCTATAACAACTATCAGGCTTTTTTTAATTTGAATTGGGAATTAGATTTTTGGGGAAGATTGGCAAGTGCTTCAGAAGCTGCTTATGGTGAATTGCTAGGAACAATTGAGGCACGGCGTGCGGTGGTTTTAACGGTTGTGGCAAGTGTTGCCGATGCCTATATTAATTTGCGTAATTTGGATTCCCAATTGGAAGTTTCAAAAAAAACACAATTTTCGCGCGAAGAATCTCTGAAATTAGCTTTAAGTCGCTTTGAATTAGGGGAAACATCGGAATTAGAAGTGAAACAAGCTGAAGCTGAATTAGAAATTGCCCTAATTCGTGTGATCGAATTCGAAAAAGCCATTCCTATTCAAGAGAATCAATTATCCATTCTGCTTGGAGAAAATCCGCATGCCATTGTACGCGGCATTCCTATTGAAAGCTTTCAATACCCCCCCCTAATCCCTGCGGGTCTTCCTTCAGAACTCCTTTCGCGGCGGCCAGATATTTTACAGGCAGAAGATCAATTGATTACTGCAAATGCTCGTGTCACGGAATCCAAGGCCCTTTTCTTTCCTCAAATTAGCTTAACAGGAATGTATGGAAGTCAAAGCTCAGATTTGAAACGTTTTTTAACAGCGCCTTCAGAAATGTGGCAGTACGGGTTTAATGCCGTTCAAACTATCTTCGATGCTGGACGTATTTTATTTCTCGTTGAAGGTGCAAAATCTATAAGGGAAGAAGCGCTTGCAAATTATCGTCAAGTTATTCTCAATGCCTTTAGTGAAGTTAATAATGCTTTGGTCACAACTCAGAAAAACCAAGAGCTTCTCCGCGAGCATCGCAAGCAGGTGCAAATACTGATCGATTATTTGCACTTAGCTCAGTTGCGTTATTTTGAGGGGGAAGTTGACTTTCTCAATGTGCTTGATGCCGAACGTTTACTTTTTGATGCCCAACTTGCGCTTGTGCAATCCTTTGCCGATAATTCCTCTGCGGTAGTTGAATTGTATAAATCTTTAGGCGGCGGTTGGGTGTCTGATGCGGATAATGTTGCTGTAGGTGCAGATTTACAATAAAGAATGATGAATTATTGTTGACATAAGATTGCTATTAATTTACGTTGGAAAAAAAACAAGGAGTGAACATATGCTTAGGTGGGCAGTTATTTTTTTGATCATTGCGATCATTGCAGGAGTGTTAGGCATGGGTGGTATTGCTGGTCTTTCAGCAGATATCGCTAAGATTTTATTTGTCATATTCATAATATTATTCGTCGTCTCACTAGTTCTGGGTTATTTTCCTAGAAGGTAAGTGCGCCGTTTAAGTATTGACAATATATAACGGGGAGCTAATGAAAACCATATTGCTACTGATTTTTTTGTGTTTTTTTTGTGTTTCTTCTCACTTCGCTGATCTTGAAGCGCTGCTTCCTACGGCATCGACTAAAAATGTGCCGATGCGTACGGATGCCGACATTTCACGTGCTGTTAGAGGAGCTTTTGCGGCCGACAAATTTATTGCGGCCGAAAGCGTTGGAGTTTCTGTTCAAATGGAAAATGGGATTGCGACCCTTTCCGGAACAGTATCCACTGAGAGAGCAAAAAATGAAATTGGTGCTAAAGCTCGGGGTGTGGGTGGCGTACGTCAAGTGGTAAATAATATTCAGGTGCAAGTTACAGGGGTACTGCCCAAAAGTCCAACGGGACCAAAGTTGATCTAAACAGATTGAATCTTGTAGAGCCACCCTTCCGAGGCTGACAGAAAATATAAATAGATTATTTGTATTTGGCGAAGCCTCTGGAGTGCGTCGGCTCTGCCGCGCCCTTTAATTCAGTAGGTCCGGTGAAGTGGAATACATTCATTTCGGAATAGAGATTTTTAGCCTTTGACCCCTTCTGCTACTCCCTAGAGCATTAAAGGAGATTTCTTGAATTAAAGAGTGCGGCGAAGCCGCACTCCAATTTATAACAATTGTTGCCAAATTTTGTATCTGCGTTTAAAGTACAAGGCAGAATTATAGAGCGTGCAAGATCCGCACACTCCAGGGCTTCGTAGAAGTTAGAAGCCTTTCAGTTCAAGTTTTCTAGTAGATCTTTTTTCGACAAATGCTTGACTCGGTTCAAACTACATAGGAATCACCATGACACATCTTTTGGATTTAACACACAAAACCGATGCATTTTCTCTGGATTTAACCTGTCGCCCTCGTCGCAATAGAAAAAGCGCGGCTATTCGCGGATTAGTCCAAGAAACGCGATTGCATCCTGCTAATTTGGTAGCCCCCCTTTTTGTGTTGGAAGGCAATAATCAAAGTCAGCCTATCAATAGCATGCCTGGTGTCAACCGCTTATCACTGGACTTATTACTAAAAGAAGTGGAAGCTTTACTGAAATTAGGGGTTAATGCTGTAGATTTATTTGCAGTAGTGCCAGCTGAAAGGAAGAATTGTTTCGCTACAGAAGCTACTAGACCCGGCAATCTCATTGAACGTGCCGTTCAAGCTTTAAAACAAGAGTTTCCTGAACTTTGCGTGATGGTTGACGTGGCTTTAGACCCTTATACAGATCATGGCCATGATGGGTTAGTGAATGATGAAGGGACGGTCATCAATGACGCGACAATTGAAATTTTAGGATGCATGTCTTTGCAAGCTGCTCAAGCCGGTGCAGATATAATAGCCCCTAGCGATATGATGGATGGGCGGGTGCGATATATCCGCTCGCAACTTGATGCAGCAGGATTTATAGATGTAGGAATAATGGCATATGCTGCCAAATATGCTTCAGCCTTTTACGGTCCTTTTAGAGAAGCTTTGAACTCGGCTCCAAAATTTGGCGATAAAAAAGGGTATCAAATGAATCCTGCAAATGGCCGCGAAGCTTTGCTTGAATGTCAATTGGATGAAAGTGAAGGAGCAGATATGTTACTCATCAAGCCTGCGTTGGCATATTTAGACATTATTGCTAAAGTCAAATCGCTTTCTCATTTACCTGTCGGAGCTTACCATGTTAGCGGTGAGTATGCGATGGTTAAAGCCGCTGCACAGAATGGATGGATTGATGGCGAAAAAGTCATGTTTGAAAGTTTATTGTCCATCAAACGTGCGGGTGCTGATTTTATTTTAACATACGCTGCGCGCGAGATTGCTGAATTCCTACAACGATAATATAATGGTGAATATTCCAGGGTTATTGCCGTTGGTCGTAGATGAGCTCATAGAGATTTAGACCAGTGCTGGCTTGCACTCCCACATCGCGTAACCAAGCTGAAATTCCATAGTTCCATGAAGTGCGCTCACTATGCGTGTAGAAAATATCAAAAGGCATGCTGAAGCCAATGCCTTTATCAAAATAAGTTTCTCCATTAACCCTATCGCGCCCATTCGTGCACGTATACCAAAGTGTCAAACGCAAACCGCTTGGAAAATAGCGTGACATTTCATAACGCACCCCCCAGTCGTTAGCCAGAAATTTACCGGCAGATATTTTGAAATCTAGATGGGCGGGCTTCCAATCGTAGTAGACATTTAAAAAGTATTGAGAACCTAAAAACTTATGATAAGTGGGTTTAAAGCCCTCAAGTTTGCGAACTCGGTTAGTAAAACCTAAACCTGAATAGTTGCGTTTTTTTAGAATGGCACCTTCAACTCCAATAGCCCAGCACCCTTTGATGGGATAATAGAGCAGTTCAGTAGCTGCGCCGCCATATTCAACTTCGAAGTATCCGGCACTTAAACGCGCATACCAGCCTTTGCCAAGCGTCCATGTCTTTTGCAGATAGGCTTCATCCAGTGTTAAACCATGCGTCTGAAAGTAACGGATGATGTCAGTGCGTACATTGATAAGTTGCGAAGGATTCAAACGATCGAAATCGTTGCAGCTTCGGACGGTTTCCAAAAGGGAGTAGCCTGTAATAATGTTGTAATAAATGTCTTTTGGTAAAAAGCCATTTATGGAGGCGCTAAGGCCGAAATTGTACTTAAATTTACCTGTAGAACTTCCAAAAAAAGTATAGATGCGCGGAGCTAATTCGAAGTTGAAGAGATTGCGGGGACGTGAGAAAAGCGTAGTGGAAAGGCTTAGAGGGGGATAACTCACTTCTTTCATAGGTGAAAGCAGTTGTAATTCATGGGGGCCTATTTCCTGATCTGCAAAGCGTCGCACAAACTCCATTCTAAAAACGTATTCCTGAATGGGGAAGCCTTCAGAAAAAATGACAATAGTTACTTCTTCAATATTGACAGGCATCAAATAAGCAAGTAGATGATTCAAGCGTTCACGCAATTTGCACTCTAACCGAAAGCTTTCGTTAAGCACATGGATGCGCAGGCTTTTTTGACAATTAGGGTGATCTGTAAAAAAAATATCCAGAATCTTTAAGCCTTGCTCTTCATAAGCCGTAAGAAGCTCTTGGGCAAGGGTGTCTTCGGGACGAAAGGGTCCTAAGGATTCGATATTAACAGGTGCCCTATAGGGAAGTGGATCATCAATTTTGGGTAAAAAACCTTTAGTGTAGCCGAAATTATAGAAGGTGGAGGCAGAAAATGCGAGTCTTTCCCCGCGGATATAACTTATGGTGACATCGAAATGCTCCCATAAACGGTATTTGACTCCCACATTTATGGGAGATTTTTTTACCCTACCCTTCGG
>JACDGH010000154.1 GCA_013815395.1 Parachlamydiaceae bacterium | reverse complement strand
TGAGATGACGTCCATCACTTAGCTCTGAGTACCGAATTTCTAAAGATTCAATAGTCTTGTCAGTCATAACATTCCCCTATCCAAATTCTTTTAGATAAGCGTTAACAAAGGTATCCAAGTCGCCATCCATAACAGCTTGAATATTACCGCTTTCCACTTTAGTCCGCGTATCTTTAACCAGGGTGTAGGGCTGAAATACATAATTGCGTATTTGACTTCCCCAAGCAATCTCTTTCTTCTCGCCACCTAATGCTTTTAGCGCATTTTCCCGTTGAGTAACTTCCATCTCATATAGCTTAGAACGCAGCATTTTAAAACAAGTTTCCTTGTTTTGCATTTGACTGCGTTGGGATTGACACGAAACAACAACTCCGCTTGGAAAGTGAGTTATGCGTACTGCCGAATCTGTTTTATTAACGTGCTGCCCACCAGCCCCTGAAGAGCGATAAGTATCAATACGTAAATCATCGGTATTGATCTCAATTTCAATATCATCTTCAATTTCAGGAGAAATATCTACAGAGGCAAAACTAGTATGCCTCTTGGCATTACTATCAAAGGGGGAAATTCTAACTAATCGATGTACCCCTTTTTCCGATTTGGCATATCCATAGGCAAAATCGCCGGTAAATTTCATGGTAATGCTTTTTATACCTGCAACATCACCTTCAACTGAATCGATAATTTCACATTTCCAATTTTTCTTCGCTGCCCAACGTTGATACATCCTTGAAAGCATTAACGCCCAATCACACGCTTCAGTACCGCCTGCGCCGGAATTAATGCTTAAAAAACAATTTTTATTATCAAGCTCTCCGGAAAGCATTTTGAGAATTTCCAAGTCGTTGAGTCCCTCATCAACACTCTCTAATTCTTTTTGCAATTCATTGAGGAGTTCCTGATCGCCCATTTCGAAAGCTTCGGGAAGTAAATCTTTAACGTCCTCAAAACGTCTTTTTGAATCATTGTAGGGGGTTGTCCACACTTTCAACTGCTTGCATTCTGCAATAAGTGTTTGGGCCTTGTCATTATTGTCCCAGAAGTGTGACCCACCCATTTGTGTTTCTAATTCTCTAACCCGTGCTTCCTTGGTAGCCAGGTCAAAGATACCTCGACATGTGAATCAAGCGCTCATTGATATTTTTCAAGAGTAGTTGTGTTTCGTTATTCATTTGGGTGTGTCCTGCTTAATAGTGAGTTACTTAGAATAATACTCTTTCATCTCAATTAAAGTCAAAAAAAGACGAAAAGAGCCGGCAGCTAAGAACAAAAAGCACGATTACAACTTAAGTATCTAATTGTAAGCTATTTAAATTAATTTAAATAGCTTAAGTGAAGTGAAGCCAATAAATAGCTTGTAATTTGTTCGGTCAATCGAAAGTAGACTGATTGAAAACAGGAGTTTTCCCTTCTAAGCCACATTTTCTTCCAACGTTGTAGTCGGATCTTAACCCATCTCATCGCCCCCGATAGATGGTGGTCTTTTCCCTTCTAGCGTAATTTTATTTAAAGAATTTGTAATTGATTTATAATAAAGAGTGAACAGCGCACCTAGCATGTCATTTTTGAGGAATTGGACGGCGTCAAAGCATCCCTTCAACATCTAAAGTGGGGTAATAATAGCTCTCAATTTAACCTAGCTTTCGATTGTTAAACCTCGAAAGATTTCGCGCTAAGTCCAATTTCTCAATTTAATTGACATTACTTGCTAGGGAATAAGTTACGTTTATAGTGATTTGCGTCTTTCAGCCTATCTAAGTCGTTAGGATGAGATGGGTTGGATGTATTAATATTTTTACCATTTAATAAATCTTTAATAATTGATCGCTTATGTAACCTGAATTCCCCCTTAAAAATTCTCTCAGATATTCGCCCTTGTTGATCTGCTTCTTTTTCAAATTTTTTACTCCAAAAACTCGGAATAAGGATTGTTAAAGCACGTAAACTTACTGCACCGGCAGTTAAGATGAGCCGGCTATAAAGAGTATCTATACCTATTTCTGATATAAGATATAAGAGTCCACCCGAGCCTAGGACCGTTAAAGTTTTATTTCCCCACTGCACCCATTGCATTTTACTAAAATGCTTAAGCTTTATATGACCAAGTTCATGAAATAAAACTGATTCGATTTCTTCGTCACTTATTTCAAATTCAGTATCAGACATGAGATTTTGCAAATGATTTTTTTCATGAGATGTTAAATTTTGAAACTTACTTACCAGACATTCTGGATCATCGGAAAAATTGTCGATTAACTTTATTAATTCTATTTTTTTTGAAGTATCATTCATATATCCTTTAAGCCAAACTCGTCCAATAGCCACAGCATTTCCTCGAGAATTGCTAGCAGCACAAGCATTTTGTTTTTCAAAAGGATCCATTGTTAAATAAACTTTTTCTGAAATTTGCATAATTTTTGCATAACTTTCTAATTGTATTCTTAAAATATCAAGGTTAATTTCTTCTTCGGGTGAAAGATTAAACATATAAAAACCTCTCAATCATTATAAATACCAAAATTAGATATCATATTTATATTATAATTATATTTATATATTAATAACCATATAATCTATTCATAATGTCGGTTTAGAATCCGCACAATTGTAATCCGCACAATATAATCTTCAACTTCTCAAAATATGTTGGTGAAACATTTTTTAAATTTTTTTAAGTGTATTGTCGGAGTCATTCATGGTCGAAAAACTGAATTTCACCTACACTTAAGGGGGGTTGCTATAATCCCATTGCTTAATTTACATACTTTTTTACAACCCCCTTGACTTATCGTCCTATTTTTTCCAAAAGTGCCGGATCGACCTGTCGTATTGAAGTATTTATTGAAAATGACTTTAAATCATTTAATGCAACAAGTTATATAATATACGAAGAAATTACTTTTGGAGTCCATTCATGACAAACGATTTATATGCCGGTTTATTAGCTTCCCCATGCAGCTCTTTAAGCACCTCTAGTGTGGTATCAATGCCTGAAAATTCGATATCTAAATATTCTATATCTGAATCCACCTCCACCTATCTTTTTTTACGTGAACGGCATTTGCAAGCAATGTGGTTAGAACAAAAATATTTTGATTCCTTATCAACTATTGAAGGACTGCCAATCATAATTTTATCTCCCGGAATCTGGAACGGAGAAGCTGGCCCTGATTTTTTAAAAGCGCATATTTTGATTGGGGATCAGGAATTTAGAGGCGATATTGAAATACATATCAACGATGAAAGCTGGATACATCATCAACATCATTTAGATAAAAAATACAATCATGTCGTCTTACATGTCGGCTATTGGCGACCAAAAAAGCCTCAAAATCTCACAACCTTAGAAGGCAGAAAGCTTATTTGTACCTATTTAGAAGAAAGATTGACCATCCCTGAAGCCCGCATCCTTAAACTTATCGATCTCGATCTCTATCCTTATAAACATTTTGTGGGCAGCGGCACTTGCGCTAATACTATATTTCAAAATTTGTCTACACCCCAAATTCATCAATTTTTTCGTAAAGCAGCTGCATGGCGTCTCCAAAAAAAACAAGAACATCTGGAAGCTAAAATAGATCTGCCTACCGATCTTTTAGCAGGTGGAATGGCAATGACCCTTGGCTATAAACACAATGCTGAGACATTTTTAAAGCTTTATTTCATGTTAAAACAACAATGTCAAATGGATGAAGCTGCTTTATTAGCCTATGCACTTGGTCAATGCGGATTTTTTAATGAAAGATTCCGTCATCGATGGCTGCAATCGATCAAATATCAAGCTCTTGCCTGGCGTTATGATGCAATGTCACCACTTCAAAAAAAGCATACTGTCATTCTAAATCTAGATCGCACTAGACCTGCCAACCATCCAATTCGTCGCCTGGCCATACTAATAAAAATGATTTTGGATTCTAATCTAAATAAATTGCATGAAAAGCTAGATTCATTATGGCTATCGCATTGGCCATCTGCGACTAAAAAGACCTGGTCTTCGTTATGTGATGTTTTGATTGAAGCTTTACCTACTTATCGCGATTCCCACTTTGAACATCATTATATTTTTGAAGAGCAAAAGAAGCACTCCCCTATTGCCTTATTGGGCCGCGATATCAAACGCGAAATGCTTGTTAATACCTACTTACCACTACTTTTTTGTGAAATCAAAAAGCGAAATATTTCTTTGGAAATAGAGGCTTTCTTAAATTTTTATAGTACTCTTCCCGCTTCAAAAACAAAGAAGGGCACATACCTAATGCATCGTTTTTTCGGTGATACTGAAAAAAGAAAGATTCTTCTGAAAGCGGATATGCAACAAGGGGCCTACCAATTACACCGCGACTTCTGTATCCACTTTGAAGCTAGCTGCATAAATTGCCCCTTTATCGAAAGATTTAATGTGATCTTTGGAAATGAAAAAAATGAAACTAAATTTAATTTTCACAAAGAAGCTACGTAAGAAAAGTTTATTAATTAAATTCATCTTTTTCTTCTGAGTCTTCGACTTGCTTTGGTTGAATACCAAAAGGGTTTATAGCTTGAAAATTTTCATTCAACTTATCCTTCACTCCAAAACTCCAGTCGCTTAAAGTTGAGTAAACCCCCAATCGCGCTAACTTGGAATTTAAGAGAGAACTAAATTCTGTAATCTTATCAGAGGTTTTTGTAGCAGCACTAGAAGCTGCATTCACAACATTGGTTAACACTTTTATTTTAAATGGTAAATTTCCATTATTTTGAAAATCTCTAATAGCTTGAATCCAACCTTTCAATTCTAAAGCCCGCAGAGAATCTTTAGAATGTTGTAGCAACTCTTCTTTCATTAAATTTTTTAAAATATTTAACTTAGAATTTATAACTTCATCACTTAACTCTCTCCTTAACAGTTCAAATTGCAATTCCAGAGAGTATACGTTTGTAAGTTCTTTTTTTTCTTTTAGTGCAATCACATTTTCTGCTTTTAATGCATTAATGTGTTTGTGAAGTTCATCTAAAGTCTGCGACCTTTCGGCTAACAATCTTTTAGTATCATCTAATATAGAAAAAACTTCATAATCTATATACGGTTCCACAATTAACCTATCCCATTCTTGATCTGAATCAACCTCTTCTTTCTTTGGTAGATCCTCTGAGAGTGGAAAATAACTAAAAGTTTCAGAAACTTGCCCACTTAAAGGTGCGCTCATAATAACTCCGTAAAAAATTAAATTTATTTCAAGGGGAGTTGGGTTTCCCATGGCGCTGGTTCAGGATACCAGTTCTCAAAAAAATTATGCAAAATTTTCATTGTTTTTTCACCATTGCCGAACATTTTGTCCTGCAGGCAAAAAGTGTGCGGTTGGGATGATTCTATGCGTTTTAAATGTTTCAATGTGTTTTGAATTTTATCGTCAGCATAAAAATGAAGCATCATATTTGTTAGCTTTCCTTTTTTTACCTTCCCATCATGCTCCCAATGGCATTGTAAGAGACCATTTGTGATGGCATAATCTTGAAAACAACGAAATTTATGACTAGAAGTTAGGGTAAAGGCCTCAGAAAAATATTGTGCTGTTTTTTTCATGTAGGATTTTATTAAAGCGTATGGAGCATGACATATTAACCGACGCTTTTCATAATTAAAGCATTGATTGAGTAAGTTATTGGTGTTTTTACACGCAGCCCAATAAGTAATGTCTTTTTCGTGTGGAGGACCTTCTGGCAACCATTCATCTTTTTCAAATAATACTTTAATTTTTCCCGTTTCGGTAAAAAAATCTGATGGTGTCACTAGATTGCCAAAAAACATATCATCATTAAAATAAATAAAATGCTCACTTAAATTAGGAATGCGATGTAAGTTGCTTTCTATGGCCATAGAGTTAAATGTGGGCAAATGTTCTTGATTAAGGAAAATATCTTTATGGTCTATAATAGTAATTTTAGGATGCTCTAATAACCATTTCGGCTTTTGGTTCATGGTAACAATATAAATGTGATTCACAAAGGGAGCGTATTTCAAAACTGAGCGCAGCGAATATTTTAATTCATCATGATCAGAATAGCGATTGCTAGCATTAGCATCGGGCCTCTTCCCTAATTCTTGATAAGTCACCTCACATTCATTCTTGATCTTTTGCCACTCCGTATCATTCCCATCCACCCATAAATAAACAACATCAATTGGATTATCAAATGCATTTACAGCAATTTGACCTGCTAAGCATAAAAAAACAAAAATGTAGGCCAAAGATTTCATAAACATAATTCACTCAGTTGTTTAAGCTTGAGAGCGGACTTCTCCACTTGATTTTTGTATTCTATCCAAATTCTGGTATTTTATTAAGATTAAATTCATATTTTTAGAGATTATCATTTGAATCATTCTTACTGCAAAAATAAAGTCATATAAGCTATTCTCTAACGATATGTGCAAAAAT
>JACDGH010000153.1 GCA_013815395.1 Parachlamydiaceae bacterium | reverse complement strand
ATATAACATTGCGTCAAGCTGTTCCTGATCATTTTCAGATAATCTTTCTTGATTTAATAACTTTAAGAATACAAATAATTGGCACCCTGCCGATTGAGCTATATCTACTGAATCCTTGCAAGTATAGCCAACTACATCGGCTTTTGACATTTCAACAATCTTCAATTGCACGAAAAGGTAAAAAATCTCGATAAAATCCATTCTATGCTCTCTCAATAAAACATTTTTATTAGAAAAGAATACACGATGAATTCCTTCAAAAACCCCATCTATAAAATTGCTTAACAACTTCTTATGCATATTTTTAGGAATATAATTACCGCAACTTTCATCTATAAATTGTTCTTTAAAGTGATTAATAAATGATTCGGCATGGTTATCATCGGTATAGGGTGCTAATTGATGATAAAATTCAGTATCTTTTGCCAAAGTCACGACATCTATATGGCGAGCAAAACTTTCATGATTGGGCAAATCTTCTATCGCTAAACAACGAAAATGTTCTTTCCATGAAGTTCTATCCTGAAAATTAAGCACTAAACATTTAGAAAGAACATGACCTTGTCCACAGGCCCTTAAAAAGCCTTTGAACTCGTCAATAATCGCAACCTTATTAATAAATTCTTGCTTGGTTGGTGAGGGCCATCTCAAGAACATGATTTTATTCTGCTGTGCGTATAACGTAAATAGTTGCGAAGGAACATTTCCTTGCATCAAAGGATCAAATTCTCGAATACGACCTTCTTCCAGAGAGTTTAAAATTTTATTAAGTGGACCACTTGGATGTTGTTTGAGTAAAGTAGACATGGCTGCATAATCATTTGCTAACCCATTCCAAAGTTCACGTGATTTTTCAATATTTTTCTTATGTTCATCCGACCTTTCATTATGGGCTTGTTGTATCATGCCATGGATCAACCCGGTTAAGTTTTGAAGCCCACTCACCTGTGTGTAAATAGCAAGGCAGATTGAATGCGCCGTATTTAATAGGCACATAGCTAGCTTACTTGATTTTTTGGGAGGATAGGTGATCATTTTGTGATATTCAATTAAACTTAAACTCTCCCTTAAAAAATGGCGAAAATCACAAAAATAATCTCGACAATCCTTAATTGGCAAATTGTGTATCAGATTGTGAGGATTGCAACACAGCATCAATGCCATCAAGGCCTTATTTAAAGACTCCACCAATTCATTATCCCTATGTTGCATGCTCTCTCTATAAAAGTTATTGATTTGCAATCGAAGTGCCCCCACCATATTCTTGGCACACATATGCGCAAAACGATCTTGCCAAATGGCAATACTAGTCAACGGCTCTTTCTCTTTAATTTCTCCAAAGTAATCCCCAAAATCGCTAACCAGTTTTACATTTCGTATTAAGCGTGGACTAAAAAATCTTGTCCCTTCCTCTTTTCTCAAGAAAAAAAGCTCGTATTCAAGATCTTTTTTTACTGAGTCCAAATCTATAAAAACATGCTTTGTTTGTAGACCTTTCTGTCCTTGCAACTTAAGATCTTTATCAGGAATAATCTTACTGGAAAGCGCCAAAATCCATTTACCTAGCATTCCTTCATCGATCTTTCGAGCTATGCGATTAAAATAAAATTCTTGCAATTTCTTGTATTCTCTAAGCTCAGTAATGCTTGAGACATGTGCTTTATTAAAAGCTTTAGTATATTTATCTAATTTCTTTGCCGCCTCACCTACCAAAACCATAATTGTCTTAATGCCTTCTATCGCCTGCTCGTTCTTAATTGTGCTATACTGTTTATCGTAAAAATGACGTAAATAGTTAAGAACAACACGAAAAGTCTGCTTAACCATCTCAACCGTCACTTCAGCATTTTTATGATGCAGCCAATGGACGGTATGATAGATTAACGGCTTGTCTTGCACTGTGAGATCGTGCTTTTGAGCTATCCCTACTTCATGATCGAATTCTAAGTCTGCAATGCTAGACAATGTTTCAATGGCTTCTATCAGAGTCAATGTGCCTAAATCTTTTCTGTCTCGTGTATTCATAATGTCTCACTTTTGTAATTACTTATTCGTAAAAAACTAAATGATAATTAAAGTTAAATAATCAATCTCAGTAAATTAACAAACCTTATAAATTCATTATTACAAATAAAAATATAAATATGAAGCAAATTACAATAAATTATTTTAAATAATTAATTTGTTTTTAATTTGTTTTTTTGGTAGCTTGTTATAAATTGATTTTTGAGTATTTACAGAAATTGGAAGAAGGGGGCGTTGAGACATTAGCGACGATAGATCTTTTGCTCTATTTCAGCTGCGTAAGTCAGATCGATAAGGCCTATCTACCGTTCGAGAAGGCCCTGAAAGAGAGTCGGCAGGCCGTCTACTCTCGCCCTGCTTTCCACAAGTCAACGAGCCCAGAAATTAGAAAACGCTTGAGAGTCCTTATTTGCAATACTTTGGACAAGTGAAATTGGCGTCTCTTTTAAACAGTAAAAAAAAATATTAACATAATGCATTCTTTACTAAATTTTCACTTTTAGCTCAGCTGATCAAGTACCTTCAGCCCGGATCTATTACCTGCCAGCCTAAGAAGTACGTTCAAGAGGTTCGATGACTTCTAATGCGTTAGCAAAGCACAGCAGGAGCTGCGCACTCCAAGCGCATTGCGTCGAAACAAGATTGTTGACCTTTATTTTTTGAAACAAGGGTAGCATTAATTGCTTTTTTGCAAAACTTATTAATTTCAACGATGCAAATGTATTTGCAAAGTTGTGGATATGTGTCTCTTTTAAACGTAAAGTACTTTTTGAGTAATACATTGAGAGTATATTTATTTGATAAACGCCATTAAAGCCTGCGGTTTAGAAATTGAATTTTTTCCTCAGCATTGATCTTAATGAAAAAATCTTGGGATATCCTTAAGCAAAAGTAGCTATAAAAGGATCATCGGCTTCAATCAATGTAAAGGCTTGAGTCTTCATGTCGATAGTATACCCAGTGCCCATTCCTATAACTTATTCTTCCTTTGTTAAAGCAATGACGGAATAGAATTGTCATACAATCCCAGATCAGCATAGAGCTGCCCTTCTTGTTGATACATATCCGAACTCAATATTATATCATTTTTATGGTTCTTGGGAATTATGCCGACGTCGGCATAATTCCCAAGAACCATAAAAATGATAATAGCCAGCAAGAAAAAAATTCTATTGAACAACAAATGGCCGCAATTGCCAGCTCTTCTGCTTATAATTTAAAGAGCAAAAATTCTTAAAAACACAGTTGAAATGGCAATAGCTAAAGTTCCGCCACCTGCAAAAAGATAACCTGTGCTGTTGCGGGTATTATTAGCTTGCCATCCCACGATATGTTTTATTGGCATATCTGAATTGAGAATGTTAGATTCAATACTCTTTGTTAAATCCTGAAGCGTATTGTTAAATTTTTCCAATAAATGTATATCTGAGGCAAACTCTTCTCGTCTTGCTTCAATATCTTTTTGTCGTGCCTCTATAAGGTCGCTCCATTTCATATCGCGATAATTATCCGACCATTGCATACCCGTCAAGGCAGCATATTCATCCAATTGTGTTTGAATCGATTTCTTTTTAAGTTTTGAACATATATGAGCTGCGACAAGAGACACAAGACTAATTCCCCCAATCATCATGGCAGCATAAGGCACAGGTAGGGCTGCTGCAGTATAGGGAAGCCGTCCAGCAGCAGCAACAATCACGCCAGCTAATTTTGCAACAGTTGTCGAAGCATAGCACCCGGTAACAATTGGCTTGATTATCACATTATTAGTTTTTATAGCATGCCCTTTCAAATCTGTTCCATCATAATAATGACCCATTGTATAGTACTCTGGACACTCTCGCACAGTAAACTGATTATTGAGGATTCCATATATTGACCCCAAAATAATGGGAAGCGCAATCATTTGAATTGGTGGAACAGGAATGAAAACAGCTGCAGCAGCTAATATAGTTATTCCAATCGAGCGATAGACTATATCTCGAATTTCATGCCGATCTGATAGAACAGTGTCAGCAGGTCCTTTTATTGCTCGAACCAAGCGTTCGCCACCATGCCATGTTAAAAAACCTACTCCAATTGAAGCAGCGGATACAATTTCATTCACTGCCTTCCCAACATACAAGATCGAACAAAAGGTATGATCAATAATATGATAAGGAACACAACAAATATTTTTTAAACAAGAGGAAGCATTAATTGATTTTTTGCAATACAGGCTGAGCTCGCCGATTACAGCAAATGGGGAAGCAACAATATTTGTAATACTTTGGACAAGTGAAATTGGAGTTTCTTTTAAACGGTAAAAAGAAGTGTTAATATAATGCTTAATATCTGCCTTAAAAATACTACCATGATTATATTTTTCATTTGCATCATTTGGCTTGGCAGGAGCATCACCTAAATTTTTTTTTATTTTTTCATCTCCCCAATTTGCAAACCGATACAAACAGTCATTTGCTGCATATCCAGGGATTGGTATTGATACTTGCATAAATATTTTCCTTTTATTTTTTAATAATAAAAAATTATTATATATAAATTTATAATTAAATACAAATTAAATTTACAATTATTTTAATTTTCTAATAAATTAACAATAAACCAAGCGATATTTTATATATCAAATAAAAATAGTATAATTTTATATAAAAAGATACAGCTAAACTCTTTATTGCGAAATCATCGTATTCTGCTTCAATAGATTTCCTGAATTTAAGGGTGGTTCAATGCCGCCGACGCACTTTACGAAGTGCGGTCAGATGATCGACGACTTCTAATGCGTTAGCAAAGCGCAGCAGGAGCTGCGCACTCAAAACGCGTTGCGTCGAAAGAAGATTGTTGACCTTTATTTTTTGAAACAAGTGAAGCATTAATTGCTTTTTTGTAAAACTTACTAATTTCAACGATGCAAATGTAGAAGCAATTGAGTATATTTATTTGATAAATTTTAGAAAACAAAAAACCCTTCACAAGTTACCTTGTAAAGGGTTAAGAATCGAGCTTAGCGGCAGCCGGATTTGAACCGACGACGGACGGATTATGATTCCGTTGCTCTACCGACTGAGCTATGCCGCCAGAGAGACATTTAAAAAATAGCGGGGGAAGGATTCGAACCTCCGGCCTTTGGGTTATGAGCCCAACGAGCTAACCACTGCTCCACCCCGCGTCAACCAGTCACTTATCGTGCTTTCGAAACAATGATCTTATCAAAATGCTTAATTTCAAACAACCAAAATACAAAGCCTTCAAGCAAAAAAAATCAACTAGACCCTTTCAGTCACTCTCAAGGGGCTTTTTTTCTTTGATATTTTATATCGCTTAATGTGCTCCCACGTTTTCCCAGTCGCTCCATGTATATCACCGGAAAGTCGCAAACCTGCCTCACTCAACAACTTACACTCATTTGGTTGGCTAAGTAAGTTCACTAACGCATTTGGCAATTCCTCAATCGAAACTTGCAGACCGGCCCGATACTCTTTCACTAACTCCAATAGATCAGGTTGGCTATGCATGTAAGGCCCAAAAATAACTGGCACCCCATACCACGATGGCTCTAGAATATTATGCCCACCCACCTTAGATGTATAACTCCCAGCTACGATGGCAATATCAGCTAATTGATAGCATTTGCGCAATAAGCCCATAGCATCAATTAAAATGACAGGGATCCCGCTTTTATCTTCATGCTTTTTCTGACTTAACCTGCGGAAGTTAATGTTATTTTTCTGAAGAATACCAGCCACTTCATTAAATCGTTCCGGATGCCTGGGCACAATCATGACTTTAACGTTCGGAAATTTCTGCCATACGTCAGCCATTACTTTTAATAATAAAGTTTCTTCAGGATTATGTGATGATCCAACCACCACTACAGGATCATCTGCTCCCACCCCCAACTCCCGCCGCCATGCAGCCAGCTGGGCTGCGGGTAATTTTGAATAATCGCCATCGAATTTCATGTTGCCGGTAACTTCAATTTTTTCCGGTGGAATTCCTAAGTCTAAAAAGCGCTGACGGTAAAGATTGCTCTGCACGCAAAATAAATCAATGCAGCCAAAAAGTGATTTGGTAAAGAGAGGGATTTTCTTAAATCTTTCTAAAGATCTTGTTGAAATTTTACCATTCACTAATATGACATTCGCACCGTATTTCTTGGCAGCCGAAATGAAGTTGTACCAAAAATCCGATTCGCAAAGGACCACGAGATCAGGTGCAGTGCGTCGAATGATAGCACGAATGACCCAACCAAAGTCGAAAGGCAAGTACACGTGGTAATCAGCTACAATGCTACGACACGCTTCAACATACCCCGTTTCCGTAGTCGTTGAAAATACAATAATTGGATGGTGCAATTCTGAGCGGATTTTTTTGACTAAGGCCAATACAGCTTTAGTC
>JACDGH010000152.1 GCA_013815395.1 Parachlamydiaceae bacterium | reverse complement strand
ACTATAGTCAAACAGAAGAGCAACCTGGCGAAGATGGGGTGCGCTTTTCCTTCGATTACGAAGGGATTCCACGCATGCCGCAAGTCTCCTGCCATATCACTTATACTACCCAAAAAACTAAAGAAATCATCCTAGCGAACATTCACCGTTCGCCCATGTATTCAGGTAAAATCACTGGCATTGGTCCGCGGTATTGTCCTTCTATCGAAGATAAAATTAAGCGTTTTGCCGATAAAGAACGGCATCAAATTTTTCTCGAGCCAGAAGGGTTACACACTCAAGAGGTGTATGTCAATGGAGTCTCCTCTTCATTACCTTTTGATGTGCAATTCGATGTCATTCATAGTATTATAGGCCTTGAAAATGCCGAAATCATGCGTCCGGCCTACGCCATTGAATATGACTATGTCATCAGCGGTCAAATCGATGCTTCTTTAGAAGTGAAAACTGTTGAAGGCCTGTTTTTGGCAGGACAAATCAATGGCACTTCTGGATATGAAGAAGCGGCCGGCCAAGGTCTTATGGCAGGAATCAACGCTGCCAATAAAGTGCAAGGAAAGCCGCCGCTGATATTAAAACGTTCGGAAGCTTATATCGGCGTCATGATTGATGATTTAGTCACTAAAGGACTCACCGAGCCTTACCGCATGTTTACTAGCCGAGCGGAACATCGCTTGCTTTTAAGGCAGGATAATGCGGATTTAAGATTACGCCGCTATGGCTATGAGCTCGGATTAATCGACGCCGAGCGCTATGCTAAACTCCAACATAAAGAAAACGTTTTAGCCTTGGAAACAGCGCGCTTACATACCGTCTTTAAACAATTTGGCGGCAAAGGCTTTTCGCTGGCTCAATTGATGTGCCGTCCTGAAAATAGCTATGCATCCATGCTAGCCCAATACCCTGATTCTCTAATCGACTATAATGCAGACATCAATCTACAAATTGAACTTTGTATGAAGTATGCCGGTTATATCGACAGACAGAATAAAGAAGTGAGCAAATTAGCGCATGTCGAAAATATTCTCATTGGCGATCGTTTTGACTTTCTCCAAGTACAAGGCTTGCGCTTGGAAGCTAGACAAAAGCTCAATGAGATCAAGCCACAAAATCTAGGGCAAGCATCTCGCATTTCCGGTGTCTCCCCTGCCGACATCTCTGTATTAATGGTGGCGCTTATGCGCTCTAAGGAATATTCTTCCACTACAGAACCAGCGTAAGTTTATAGTAATAAATTTTTTAATAGAGTAATATAATATTTGTCGCTTCAACATTCTCTATGTGATTTGTGAACTCTGTGAGCTCTGTGGTTGTGCTCTTTGCGAAATCAAGAGGCTGCCTTTGTACGTTTTAGAGGCTAAGGGGAAACGCGGAGACGGGGAGCTAGGTAAGGTTTATAAAGTAAAGCGGGTTACTAGCTACTTTCAGATCATCCTACAAATGATGAATATTCAATAGCTTTGATCTCAGCGTCTCCGCGTTTCTCTCCGCCTCTGCGTTTCCCCTTAGCCTCTAAAACGTATAAAAGTGGCCTCCCTAAAAATTTGACTATATGCTTAGGCTAGCTGCAAGGACTCCTCCAATGAAAGTATCCCCACTCAGTGCTAAAAAAACTTCCTTACATATCCTCAAACTCAATTGCTCTATTTTAGAGCAGCTTCAGCTTGAAGAAGCTTTGCTAAGAGCTGATGATCGCAATTGGTGCCTCATTAACTACGGTACTAAGCCGGCCATTATCATGGGCATTTCTGGTAAAAAAGAATTGTTAGTCAATAGCGCTAAGATTTTACATGCTCCCGTCCCCCTCATTCGACGATTTAGTGGGGGGGGTACTGTATTTGTGGATGAAAACACCTTTTTTATCACCTGGATTTGCAATTCTCACTGCAGCGCCGTGGAATGCAGTCCAGATCAGGTCCATCAATGGATTAAATTCTTTTTTCAAGCAGCCTTGCCAGCGCTCAATATCCAACTGCGGGAAAATGATTACGTCATCAATGATCGCAAATTTGGAGGTAATGCGCAATATTTGCGCAAACAGCGCTGGCTGCATCATAGTTCGTTATTATGGGATTACGATTCAAAAAATATGGAGTATCTATTGATGCCTCCAAAAATGCCACACTATCGACAACAAAGGCCGCATGACAATTTTTTATGTCGCTTAAAGGATTTTCTAGTCAGCAAAGCGGAGTTTGAAGGCGCGATTTTCAATTCATTGCATCATTTCTTTGAGGTAAAAACAACTCATTTCGACGAAGTGAAGGGTTTATTGAAAAGTGATCATCGGAAAGCCACGCAGATTATTTATTAGCAAATGCGTCTGATCTTAAGACAACGTTCAATCAGAGTCTGGTATAATCTAGGATTTGACATTTGCTATTCGCGCAGCGATTAAAATGGGGTTCCTACCCATTTTAAATCGCTGCGCGAATAGCAAATTGCGCCATTAAGGGGCAAAATAGCTAAATTCATTTTCCGCTTCCTTGTTAGCAAAGCCACCACCAGGACCTGATGGAGAGCCGTCATAACTCAGCGGGGTATAGTTAGCAAATTGCACAATTTCCTTGCGATACGTCAGATTAACAGTGCCGATGCTGCCATGTCGATTTTTTGCTATAATAATTTCGGCCAAGCCGGGCTTATCCATAGGGTCATAATATTCACGACGCAACATAAACATGACAATATCACTATCCTGCTCAATGCTTCCGCTCTCACGCAAGTCGCTCATCATGGGGCGATGCCCTTGCCGCTCTTCTACCTTTCTTGACAATTGAGATAAGCATAAAATAGGAATATTCAGTTCCCGCGCTAAGTTTTTTAACATACGCGAAATTTCTGAAATTTCATTTTGTCGATTTTCTTGGGTGCGAACGCCTGAACCGGAAATTAGCTGCAGATAATCGATCACTAAAAAGCCAATGCCATAGCTTTCCTTCATACGCCTAGCACGCGCTCGTAAATCAGTGACTTTAAGTCCGGCTTGATCATCAATCACCATGACATGATTTTTCATTTGATTGACAGCGCCCACAATGCGCTGGTATTCCAAGCCATTCAAAGCGCCTGTCTTAATTTTATCAGATTCCACTTCTGCCTGTGAGCAGACAATACGATGGACTAATTGTTCGGCACTCATTTCCAACGAAAAAATGCCAACAGGCAAATTGCCTTTAAAACACACATTTTCAGCGATATTTAGTGCAAAGGCAGTTTTTCCCATGGCAGGACGTGCTGCAAGGATCATTAAGTTGGATTTATTCAACCCATTCAGCATTTTATCCAAATCATTGAAATGGGAGGGAATGCCTGTAATGCCTGAATCTTCAGGACCTTTCTGCTGGTATCTTTCTTGCCGCTCTTGCAGTTCCTTCAAATAAGGAATCGTTGATTCAGCTTGTACGCCCGAAAGGATGTCGCTCATCAATTTGCCGGCAACAGGATTTGCCGTTTGACTAATCTTAAAAAACAGCTGTTGAGCTTCATCGAGAGCTTCGAAGACATTCTGAGGTTCATCTAAAGCTTTTTTCTCTACGCTCTGCGCGGCATTGACCATACTGCGTAAGACTGACTTATCGCGCACAATAGCCACATACTCTTCGATATATGCCGAAGTACCTGCATATTGGGCTAATGTGGTAATGTAAGAAACTCCCCCTACAGCATTAAGTTTATCCTGCCTTTTAAGCTCTTCACAAATCAGGTGCACATCGGCCGGCTTATCATTTTTATAAGCGGTTTTTAGTACCTGAAAAATGATTTTATGTTCGGTATAATAGAAGTCGGAATCATCGAGATGATCTGAAGCGGTATTCAAGCTATTGATGCTTGTTAACATGCAACCTAAAACCATCATTTCAGATTCTTTAGAATTCGGCGCTACTCTTAATTTAGGGGAAATTTCCATACAGCTTTTTGGTTAGGGAGTTTGTTGAAGAGAATAAGACATTCATCAAAAATGAAAAAGAGAAAAATGAGAATAATGAGAAAAATGAGAATTTGCGCAAATTTAAGGGTTTAGAACGGTCTTTAAAAAAAAGGACTAAAGGACGAAAAGGACATAAAGACGTAAAGGACATAAGAGACGAAAAGGACGAAAAGGACGTAAAGGACATAAAGGACATAAGGGACGAAAAGGACGAAAAGGACATAAGGGACATAAGGGACGTAAAGGACTTAACGAACTTAAATAAAGATGTTAACGATTTTTTTACGTCTCCTAAGTCCCTTAGATCCTTTACGTCCTTTACGTCCTATAGGTCCTTTACGTCCCTTAAAAAAAAGCTGCTTAGGATTATTGTTAGGCTAAATTTTAATTTGATCATTTTTTATGCTCTGATCCAATTTGGCCGATTTTATTCTTTTTTGCTCTTTTTACTCTCATTTTGTAGCCCCCACCAGAGCCGCAACGAGCGTAAGCGAGTGCTGCGTAGGTGGGGGTCCACCATCAAAACGCCCTCTAACCAGGGAGCTGGTTCATCATTTTTGCTCATTTTATTCAAAAACACATAATCCAAATATAAATCATTTTCCCCTATGATGAGATTATTTTTGAATAGTTCTTATAAAAAATCCACAATAAAAACATTTATTATACTGCATAATTTTGATTTATAAATTTTTATTGAATAGTATTTTAGAATTCCAATATAATCAGATTATAGACTTAAAAGATTATGCTAGATATTAAAAAGATTATATTAGGTTTTAATATGAGCTTTCCTGTTAGCCCCAATAATGATCATTCAAAACAATCCCCAATAGAGCCTTTTGCTGTGATTTCGCATAAATGGGGAGGGAAAGACTATGTCTATATTACCCAAGCAAAACAATCTAAAAATCCAGGCGAACTTAAAGTAAAAATCTGCTATCAAAGCTTTTTTTCCCAGTTAATACAATCTTTCTCTACTTTTTTTGGTAGACAGTACGACAAACCCAGATTTAGCGAAAAAAAATTTACGACTACATTTAGCAAAATCCCGGTAGCTGACATAGAAGTTACTAAAAATTCCATTGGCCTAAAGCTTCAAGAACTTTTGCAAAAACGCAATATTTTTCAGGAACTAGGATATAAATCTAATTTTCTTAAGAACTGCACGGCGGATATCAAATCCCATCTACCATATAACCAGCCAATAGATCTAAATAAAAATAGATATCCTTTACAAGACAATGTTGATTTCCAAACAGAACTCTATGCACTTCCAGAATCGATAGCAGCGAAGCCTTCGGAACAAGAAGAATTAACAAATCCAGAACCACGGCTAGACACCCCCGCGAATAGGGAAGAGGCTGTAAATAACCTTTTACCATCCTCTCCAACGCCAGAAATCCCCCTTCCTCAATCTCGATCAGAAATGCTGGAGCCAAGTCCCTCCAGTTCCACTTCCGTACCCCCTGCGATAACGACTTCTCAAACAAACCCAATCCCTGTTACTCCTCCAAGACTACCAGAAGAGCCTTCAGCTCCTATGCCCGTTACTAGTTCGTCATCTACAATCTCTTCAAATCTTGTTCCTCATCCCGTTATAACTCATTCAGAAGAAGCCGCTCTCGCTCCAGTTAAACAAAACCAGATCATAGCATCAGCCACTCTCCCTAAATTAACTGAGGAACAACAAGCACTAATTCAACCTGCTATTACCCCTCTTCCTGAAGCGGACATTGAAGATGAACCTAACGAAGTAGAAATAAGAAGTCCCTCACCGCAGATACCTGTAACATTACACACTCCTCCTGCCGATATTAATAAACCACTAGAGAATAATTCTACCGCTGCTGCTTCTTCAAAATCTGAATTATCCGATTCAGAAAGCGAAGAAGAAGAGGTTGAGGAGGCGCCACAACCTATCACACCTATCAAGGCTAACATTAGTAAAGTGGAAATAGGTGTCGATCAAACTAAAAAAGCTGAAGTCCTTGGAAAAATGTTAGAAATTCATGATCACCTCATTAATTATAAAATTAGAACCGAGGTCACTTACAAAAATATCCTACAATCATTTCCCCCAAACTGCCCCTCTGACGAAAGCTTAGAACAACAATTCTCGCCAGCTAAAATGATCACTTTATGCTACGAACACCGCCTTAAAACTTGGCAGGATTTAGAAAGCAGGATCAACACATTCCTTTTTAAACAGGACCTCATAACAGAAGAAGAATATAACAAAATTTTGAACGAAATAAATGTACTTAAGTCCACAGACAATGCTTTAATTAACTTATTGGATTACAAGCCGTCCGAGACTACGATATTTAGAACCCAACCCCTACATCATTTAAATAGTACCTATAAGAAACTAGCGGTTTCAGGACTAATGTTTGGGTTACATCGCAGTATCACTTTCCTTGCAGAAAATTTATTAGCGGCAGGCCGGGGCCAAAGACTCCCTTTAAGTGCTCTTATCTCGCCAATGGGCTTAATG
>JACDGH010000151.1 GCA_013815395.1 Parachlamydiaceae bacterium | reverse complement strand
ATTACTTACTGAAGTCAATTATGTCGATCATTTAATGCGTTTACTTGGTTTCTCTGAAGGACTAGTCAGCGTAAAAGCAACGGCCAGTGAAATTCTCGAGAGGGGGATCGAATTTGGCGATGATCTCAGTGAGTACGATCATAAATAACTAACTTAAAAGAAAAAGAAGGTCATCAGCACTTAAATTTGCACTGACCAAGCCCTCATCTAATAATTCCGCCGCAAGAGAAGCTTTGGAGGCTTTGAGTTTCATCATTTTTTCCTCAATGCTTTCAAGCACAATATAGCGCTTAGCTATAACTGTCTCTTGACGGCCAATGCGATGGGCACGATCAATAGCTTGATTTTCTACGGCGTTATTCCACCACGGATCATAAAGAAAAACATAATCTGCTGCGGTTAGGTTAAGACCAATACCTCCAGCTTTTAAACTAATTAGAAATAACGGAATATCGGGATTATTCTGAAATTCATTAACAACTTTTTCTCTGTTTTGCGTAGATCCATCCAGATAGACGAAATTCCAATTATTCTCCTTTAATCTTTTAGAGATTAGGGAGAGCATGGAAGTAAACTGACTGTATATTAATACCTTACGTCCCTCTGCTATGGCTACTTCAAGATCAGTTATCAGAGCCTCAAGTTTCGCACTTTCATTAGTTGGCTTGTTTTCTTGAGCAGTGACTAATATAGGATGACAGCAAATTTGACGCAATCGCATGATTGCTTCCAGAATTTCCATACGATGTTTAGCTACCCCTTCAATATTAATCTTTTTAATAAGGTTTCGGCGTACTCCCGACAAAAATTCTTCATAGGTAGCGCGTTGATTAGCGCTCATTTCGATCCACACAGTTTGTTCGATCTTCTCAGGCAGCTCTTTGGCAACTTCTTCCTTGCGTCGTCTTAAAATAAAAGGACGGATTGTTTTTTTTATCCGTTTTAGAAAACGTGGATCAGAAGCTCCAGCTAGTATATCTGCCTTGAAAGATTCTTCTGACGAAAATAAATCAGGAATGAGAAAATTGAAATGGGACCAAAGCTCTAAAAGATTATTTTCTATCGGGGTTCCTGTAATAGATAACCTAAATTGACTGTTTAGAAACCGCACACTTTGAGCTGTTTGAGTGTGAGCATTTTTAATAGCTTGCGCTTCATCAAGAATCAAATAACCAAAGGTTAATTGAGATAGTAAAGCAAAATCTAATCTTAAAGTGGTGTAAGTCGTCAAAATAATGTGCGGTTTATCTAAAGCTTCTGTAGTTGTAGGTCGATTGTCCCCATGGTGCACCAAATAGTGAATACCTGGCAAAAAACGTTCGATTTCTTTCTTCCAATTAAAAATTAAAGAAGTCGGCATACCGATAAGAACAGGGGAGAATAGCTCTAATCTGGAAATAAAAGCTAAAACTTGCACCGTTTTACCTAAGCCCATGTCATCAGCAAGAAGACCATGAAAGCCAAATTCAAAAAGGAAGGATAGCCAATTTAATCCTTCCTGCTGATACGGTCGAAGAGTACCTTTAAAAGATGAACCTGGAAGTGCAGTAGAAATACCATCGAAACATTCGAGCTTTTCTTTAATTTGTTTTAAAGATGCATCCACTCTTAGCCCAGGTTGCGTTTCGAAAAGACTAGCAAGCGATCCTATCCTGGATTTATTTATTTTTATACTGTCCCCAACAATTTCGCCTTCTTCCACTAGAGCATCTAACCCTATCGTCTCCCAACTATTAGGCAATAAAGCCACATGTCCAGAAGTGATCTGTGCGAAGCGTTCGCGACGATTAAAGGCGCCTATAATGTTTGCAAGGTCGGCTTCAAAAGTGCCATAATGTATTTTTCCTTTAACTGAAATAGCCTTTGCATCAGTTTCTGTAAAGAGTTCTGCCTCTCCTTGCATGAGAACAAGATTATTTTTACTGTCGCGTATTTGCCAACCAATTTCAATCAGGAAAGCAATGCTTTTAAAAACTTTGTTGACCGGACAGTAATAATGGGAAGAATCAACCGTCTTTTTGATGAAATCAGTTTCCAATAGATCCTTTTCCCATCCATGCTCCACATTAGGTAAGCGCTTACATAACACAATCCCTTCTTTGTTGAGAATAGTTTTTGAATGCTCTTGTAAAGGGACTAAAGAGCCATCCCCATAGTCCATCCATA
This sequence comes from Parachlamydiaceae bacterium, assembly GCA_013815395.1. Taxonomy (GTDB): domain Bacteria; phylum Chlamydiota; class Chlamydiia; order Chlamydiales; family Parachlamydiaceae; genus JACDGH01. The sequence continues at coordinate 4,310 of JACDGH010000151.1, read as the reverse complement.
AATCAGCGAAAGCCCCAAGCCGATCTTTCAGCATGAGAATCGGAAGTGGTTCCCGTTCCTGGAATTCGTAATTAGCAGCATTAATAATCACTCTAGGTGCCTCAGAATCTTCTCGCGCTTCTTCAAAAAGATCTTGAGGTGATCGAATTTCTTGTTCAAAAGCAGATTTAAAATCTTTCCAGGAAATTTCTGTAGTGATAAATTTAAGGGTGATTCCTCTGATGAACCAGTGAGGTGGCCCTTTACAGATAAATTCGCAGGCGCTGACTTCAAATTCTTGAGAAATTGTTTTAAGAACACCTTTGATTGACGGGGGAGTAATCGTAGTATCTACTTGATAAAAAAATTCAGTTTTACCAAAAAGATCAATTGTGATTTGTTTGTCATTCAAATGGAGACGGCCGGAGGTGGCAAATAGTTTTAATGCCTGGGCTGTATTGCCATAAGCAATATGTACCCATTGAAAAGAGGTTGTTTTATCGGGATACAAAAATTTTTTTCTAATAAATTCCAATTCCTCCTTTATTAAAAAAGGAAGAATCGCACTGTCCCTTGAACCCGCTGCACGTAATAAAACCTCTTGAGTCAATATTTTATTTGAATTTATTGCTTGATAAGCAAGACCGTTCTTTACACCGATTTGAATCTTAATGACTAAGGCATTATCAAGCCCGGATTGTTTTTTATCGATCGTATAAAATAACTCTTCCATAAAAGTTTTACTCCATAGCAGGTGCAGAAGCACAGTATTGTACCAGAAAAGGCATTTGAGGCCAATATTTGCTTGAATTTTAATTTTGAAACTATTATCTGTTACATCCTGAAATATAAAAACAATTGGAGATTTTCATGCCTCTCATACCAATTCCCTTTCTAAAATCGCATTACAATAGATCTCACGTGGCTATAGGTGTATTTGCTTGCATAGCAACAGTTGCTATCAATACGAATATGCCTCTTTCTGCAGAAATAGAGAAGTCTGCTTATACAATCGATCAATCGAATCTAAATACATCGAATGAAAAAAATCAATCGGCCGAGATCGAAAGCCTTAGAAAACAAGTTCAAGCCACGGCTCGCAAATTTAAAGAATATCAAGCTCAACTATTTCGCTCTTCACATCCTAAAGATCAAAATAAGATTGCTGAGTTGGGACAGCTTTTATCTGAAAAAGAAAAGCTCAATAACCAGCTTTCAAATTCCCTCAAAGGATTAGAAAAAGAATTGGCTGCAACTAACAAGCAAATTGCTAATCTCGAAGTTTCTTCTAATGCTTTGAATTCTTTACTTAATGCAAACCGCACTACTCATGAAAATGAGATTAATAGTTTAAAGCGAAATCTAGATCAATTGACAGTTACTTATGAAGCTGACAAGCAGACCCTTTTAAATAATATGGAATCGCATAAGACTGAAAATCAAAATTACTTATCAAAAATTGAGTCGCATGAGAATGATAAAAAAAATCTCATTGCTAAAATAGATTTGTATGCGAATGAAAACCAAACTCTTGAAGCTAAAATAGAATCTAATGAGAAGGAAAAACAAAATCTGCTTGTGACAATGGAGCTGTATGAGAGCGAAAAACTCAACCTGTTAGCTAAAATTGAAAGTTATGAAGCTGAAAAGAAAAATCTCATCACAAAAATTGAAGTCTTTGAAAATGAACACAATAATATTTTAAATCAAATTGAGGAAAAGTATGCCTCTATAGATGCTCTTAAAAATGACGAGCTTCAATCGGCTCACGCTGCAATTCAAATCAATGAAACTCGCATTCGGGAGCTTGAAAATAATTACAATAATTCAGAGATTTTTACGGTGGAACTCTCTTCACAACTAGCTGTAGCTCATCAGAAACAAGCACTAATTCAATATGATCTAACAGCTGCGTTGAATGAACTAGAACACTCTAAATCTTTAAACCTTGAGTCACAGAATTCAGCATCTGAGCTTGCTTCTTTAAAGACCCGCTTGGAACAACAAAAACTAGCTTCTGAGGAGGATTACGAGGAGACACTTGCTATCATTCACTCCTATTATCAATCTTCTCTCGAAGAGGTTGCAGCTCAATTAGCTGATGTGCATGAGAAATTTAATAGAGAAGGTGAAAAAGGGCTTCTTCTGCAAGAACAATTGGAACAAGCTCTGGCTGGCCGAAAAAATCACGAAAATTATAGTGAGGAACAACTGCAGCAGATTGAAACACTTTCAAAAGAGCTTGCAAGTACTAAATTTAAATATGTCTTTCGTGAACAATATATCGAACAACTTAATCAAGCTGTTGCCCATCTCCGTTCACAGCAGCAATCAGATGTTGACAAACTTCAAATTGCACTTGAAGAAAGGAATTTGGAATTGAATGGATTGCAAAAAGAGATGCAAGCTTTAAATGAAGATAAATTGGCATTAGAAGCTTTAAAAGCTAGTCATGAAGCAGAATTGACATTGCACAATCATCAAGCACAAGTTGAGAAGGCCAGTGCAGAGCTTTCCTTTGTGGTGCGTGAGACGGAGTTAACAGCATATCAACTGATGCTTCAAATTGAGATAGAGCGTCTAAATGCTGAAATAGCAGAAAATGCCCAAATAAATCTCAAGAAAACACCTGACCTTGAAGTTCAAGAAGGTAGTGATGCATTTTAAAGGCTAAGGGGAAACGCAGAGTCGGGGACAAACGCGGAGGCACAGAGAACTAAAATTGATTATAAGTAATTTACACGTTTGAGAGTTTAAAAAATAGTAGGTTAAACTTATAAATCTTAAGTTAAACAGGGTTCATAATTTTGCCGATCTTTCTCTAAACTATGATTATTCTATTAAATAATTTAGCTCTCAGCGTCTCAGCGTTTCTCTCCGCCTCTGCGTTTCCCTTTTATCTCTCAAAAGTATAAAACCCTACTAAATCCCGCCCCCAATTCTTCCTAAGAACCTGAAATGCCCTATTCTCTTAGAATTTAAATTAAACATTCTTCTACTTTTTTACATCGCCCCAATTGTTATATCGTTATATCATTCACATCTTTCTTATCGTTATATTACACATGTATATCGTTTTTATCGTTTTTTAGTTTTTTGTTTAAATGCGCATCCATTCTTCTGGGATAAGATCCTTTGTGCTATTATCTTTGGCTTCATACAGAGGATTAAACCATTTTGCTGGAGCCACCACAATCTTGTCAGGATTATTATTCAAATAGGCTCCCCACCATGAAAAGCTGGAATTGCAGATGATATTATGCTTGCACATACTCATTAAATATAAATCGTGATAATGTGCTTCACCCTCGATAAAAATGAATTCTCTTGCAATATTTGTGAAATTATTTTTACACCATTCAATATCATTTGAAAAAACAACATATAGACTATCTTCAGGAAAAATATTAATTGCTCGCATGAAATAATCTATGCCACATTTTTCGTAAACAAGATGTTGTGGATCTTCAATATCATAGGAACGTAAATGGATAGAGACTGTATTTTCTTGCAAAAGTATATGCTCATACTTCTCATGCAGATAATCGATAATTTCTGAATGAGGAGCAAACAAACTCATAATTTCGTGCTTATGATGTCGGAAATATTTTTCAGATTGGAACCACCCTCTAATTAACATATTAGGGCGAATAGGTATTGGAGTGTAAAAGAACTTAGATTCTATATGAGTATGGTCAATAGGAAGGTTTGGCTGATTGGTATTTAAATGATAGAAAATTTTCGAATAATTTAATGGAATGTTGAATTGCTTCTCAGTAATTAAACTAGGAAACACAGCTGTGGCTCCGCAATCCCAGGCTAAAGAAGTCGCAGTTGCTATTTGAAAAAATTGATTACCTAATTGTCCCATCAAATCACAAGTGATAAAAGATCCATTGTAAGTAGGAAAGGTGCTTATTGGAGAAGGACTTGTTTCAATAGCATTCTTAGTCTTAGTTTTCTCCATATTTTGCTTTAACTCAGGAACAAATTTTTGAATTGACTCGTCTTTCACAATATTATGCGCAGCGATGATTTGTTCTAGAGATTCTTGGCGCAATTTTATACCCCATTTCTCTCTGCGTGGGATTTTGCAATTGTGCAACCATTGCAAGCTTCCAAACCAATAGTGATTAATACATGCGGTATCAAGAACAATATTTTGACCCATTTGACCCTCTTTCAAGGGCTTCTTAACACTATTAACAGCAAAGTAATTGGGAATAAATGTAAAGGCATGGGGATTTTGTATACATTTGACACAACGAGGTTGGACGATTAACTTAACGATTTCATTCATGCTTTGATTATAAGAAGCTTTAAGCAAAAAG
>JACDGH010000150.1 GCA_013815395.1 Parachlamydiaceae bacterium | reverse complement strand
GTGCTGGATTAGGATCAATCCCCACAACTATATGAGGGCTTATCCCTTTTGCATTCAAAGCATTAAATGCAGTGGCTCCCGCAAAAATCAATGCCCTTGAGTGCAATTTACTTAAAACATCGAAGTTTTTATCCAAGGATGGACCTGCCCCGCAAATGATTGCAGGAAGCCCTTTAAATTTACCAGATAACGAAGCACCATTATAAGAATTGGGGAGTTTTAGAATGTTATTAAAAAAGTTATTAAAAAAATATAGACCGCCTTGTGCGTATCCTAATATTGAAGATCGATGATAATTGGAAAAAAATGCTATCAAGGATTTGATTTCGGCAAAGCGCCCTTTTCCATAATCATCGTAGGGGTTAAAATATGACACACTAAAGGAAAATAGAGAGTAGGGAAGCACGATGTCGCTTAACTCCGAAAGATGTTCGGTAATAAGATGCACAGCAACTTGAGCATCCTCCATAAGATGCTTTCCTTGTTTTGTTGATAAAAGGCGATTGATTGCTTCGGAATGCTCTTCGAGAAATACTAAACTTCGAAATTTATCATTTCTCAGCCAATCTAGAGCTGCATCATAAATTTTTTCCAAGTCTGCATTATAGACATATAGCACTTGAATATTATTTAAATTTAAACCAGAAAACCAAATTGATGCAGCAGAGGGAGAACTTTGAGAGGAGGATTCAAAAAAATCTTTTGCATTTTCCATAGATTACACTTCTCGCAAAAGGTATTAGAGAGGTTTCCATTTATCATCACTGCCAAAACGTTTAAACTTTTTGCGACGATGTTTTCCATATTCGGGATCTTCGCTTGCCTTTTCTACAGGTTGTTCAATGGCAAGACCCGATTGATAACTCGCTTCTAAAGCTTGTGCCTGTTGCTGTAATTGCTTTGCTTTATCCAGTAATTCCTTCCCCTCAGGGGTCAGTTCTTCTACCATGCCCTCACGATATTTTCGCATATCTACTGAAGAAAGGCCGGACAAAGCTACGGCTTTCTCACCTAATTTGGTAAAGGCATCAACATCTTTTTCGAGTTTTTCCATCCGTTTTTCAATATCGGGAGGAACAGACTCCTCATCACTAGCTTTTGTTGTTCCCTCATTGACGAGTTTTAATAAATCACTCATTTGATCGAACAGATTTTCCAAAGGTGTTTTTTCTTTCATTAGAATCTCCCTTTATGAGCTACGAAACGGCTTTTTTGTGCACTCAAATTTCCCGAATCTTTGTGTATAATTCTAACTTTTATTTTACATAAATGTTATAATAAAAGCAAATTCCACAGCAAACGTGACTAACTTTTACATAGATGATATAATCAAATTAAACATATGAACCTAGGATTGATCTTATGCGAAGCTATTATGCTCATTTAGAGACCACTATTCCTTTCACTGGAACTATAGCGCCAAGGCCTGTTTATCGCTCGTCCGCTATATTTCCTGTAATGCATAGTTCTTTAAGCTCTTCACGCATTCTTTTCATGGGTTATTGGATCCTTAAAAGAAATGTACGCGAAGTTGCCGCTATTGTTACTTTACGTAATAATGAAGGAAAAATTTTAGCTCGCCATTCTTTTTCTGTTACTGAAGCTAAAACGTACAGGATCGAAGTGGCCGATTTATTGGAAATGTGCCCTCCTGCCACCGAAAATGATTTTTTTGGAAGCATGGAAATTGAATTCTTCTCAACTCAAAATCTTGTTTTCCCATTTCCGGCCGTGGTCATCAATTATTATAGTCCCAAATTCAGCACAGTCGTTCATACTGCCCAAAGAATTTATAATGACTTCGAAGATATGACAAAAAATAGCCAAACTAATGTTCCTGAATCTGGATTCAACATCTATGCCGACAATGATAGAGAACCCTTTTTAGGCATAATTAATGGAATTATTCCTGTAAAAAACAGCATGCTCCGCCTCCAATTTTTTAATCATAAGCAAGAGATTTTGGAACGCAAAGTGGATCTTGGCGAAGTTAATCCTTATCAAACACAATGGATTTACCCTGCACGCTGCTTTGAATTAAAGCAGTTTTTGGACCATCAACCAGGAACATGTAAAGTTCACTTCCATGTGAATTGGATATTCCCTAGATTATTAGTGGGAAATTTACACCATAGTATTCCAGCTGTTACTATTACGCATACCTACTACGATTGCAGCCAGGCAGAAACAGATTCTGACTATTGGAAATCAGCCCACACCAACTTTTACCCATCAACCTTAATGGTCCCAGCTTGCATCGCTAATCATCACTACACTAATATCTATTTTTACCCTATTTACTCCCCTTCAAGTTTCTCGATTGACGTAGAACTCTATGATGATCAAGGCCTTCTTTTGGCAACAAAAAAAAACGCTTTAATTATTTCTTCTCAAGAACCCCAATTTCACCGCATTCCCATTAGGTCTTACTATCATGATTTTGGTATCCCAGAAACTCTTAATGGCGGCGTGCGCTTAATTGCTCGTCCAATTGACTCCACACGCTTCCCTGCCAGAATTAAATTAGGCCTCGATATTGGCATTCAAGGATTTCAAACCCCTTGTAATATTTGCACAAATCTTCAGCCATATAACCCCGCTTTGGAAACTAAACCAAGCTCTTTTCGATGGGCGCCTATACTTGCAGACAATGATTCTGCCACTATATGGATAATGAATTCTGCCCCCGAGATTGTTTACCAGCGCACAGCCACGATAGAGATTACTTTTTTTCGCGAAATAGATTCAACTACCCTCAAGCGCAATTTGAATCTCCCAGCAAACGGCTTCATTGTATTACATATTCATGAAGATCCTGAGCTCAGGAAATTTTTTAATAATCAAGTCGGCTGGATGACGGTGATTACATCGAATCCCTACACTTCGATGTACTATTTTGCTGAAAATTCATCAGGTGTTGTGGGCGGGGATCACGGCTTCTAGGAGTTCTTCATAAGAAGGAAGGTGTGGAACAAAGACATAAACGCCTTGTTTTGGGTCAAACCAACCAGTTTGAATTTCATGATCATTTACAATAGCAATAAAATAGGCTTTAACAAATTGATTATAGCCAGCAACCTGATTGATCACTCGAGATGTAAGTTTAACAGCTTTGCATTCAATAAGTAATAATGGATATAGAGCGCAATCGGGATGAATTCCCTTGCCGTAACAAATAATGTCCGCTCTTCGATGCGGGATTTTAAGTGGATTTAAGCTTCCTAGATGAGGCATCTGTTTTAAAGTTTTTTCTACAGCTACAAGCGCTTCGGGAAACCCCCTGTCGTTAAGCATATAAACCAATAGGCGTTGTCTAATGATCTCTTCAGGTAGGGCGGCAACTAATTCTTTGCGAATTGAGCAATATAAAGTGTTTTGCTTAATATCCATTTATCGACAGATTACAATTTGTAAAAAACTATTCCAGCGAAATGAAATCGGGAAATGAATTTCCGATGTACATTTCACTGGAACTCTTTCAGCAAAATCTAAGCTTCAGCTTGGATTACACCGAAGTTACCATCGTTTCGACGATAAATCACTTTTATTTTTCGATCCTCTTCTCCTCGATAAATAAGAAAATTATCTTCTGACAAATCCATTTTCATGATTGCCTCACCATCAGTGATGGTTTTTAGAGAATGTGTTTCCCGGTCTATAATTTTATGTGGACTATACTTATCTAATAGCCGACGTCGAGTTTCTTCTTCAATATCATTATTAACTTCCAAGACTTCTTCATCCTGAACGGCTCCCAGCACATTGACGCTCATATCTACTGAATTATGACCCTTTCCTAAGTGATAATCTTGGATTTTGCTCTTATAACGAAGCAGCTGGGCTTCAATTTTATGAGCGGCTTTATCAATGGATTCATACATATTATCAGTATTGGCCGAGCTCTTAATCTTAAAATGATCGACTTTCATGATTATATCTACGCGATGCTCAAATCTCTGAACATCCATAATAACTGCCACGTCGATAATTCGGCTGCTGAATCGTTCTATTTTGGAAATCTTTTCAATCGCGTAATCCTTCATGGCATCTGTAACCATTACATTGCGACCTGTAATACTAATATTATAAACATCTTCTAAAAACTCGATGGCTTTAGATCTTCGGCTCATAAGATACCTCACTCGCATTTTAAGTTTTAAGAAGAGGCCCAACTGAAGCCTCCGCTATCTCATATTATAATCCTAAATAGAAAAGAGAGGAAGAAAAAAGAAAATGTATTTTTCAGAGACAGAGACAGAAATGAGAAAAAAAGATAAAACATTGTTAATTAAAAAATTTATGTACGCTTTAAGTCTGTCACAATTACGTTGCTCGGCCCGCGCACAATTTATTCCAAAAACCAAAAAAATTTATCTTTTTATACCTAAATATTATTACAATAAATTATTTAGATTAATGTTTTTATTAGATCTTTATCTATTCTTAATAGAGAATAATTATAATGTAATTATTAAAATATAAAAAATATCTTTTGGGGGATCAAATAAAATGCACGCATTACAATCCAATACTATAAATGCAACTCATATTATAGAAAATCATATAAAAGTAATTTCACCATCCATTCCTCTATCTATGAATTCAGTACTTACATATATACTTGCGGATATTAAAAAGGAAATTGAAATTATTCCTCCATTATCGAAAAGAGTCCCTGTTCTAAATTTTGTACATTTTTTGTCCGAACCAGTAAATATAGCCTTTCTCAAAATGGAAGCAACAATTCCTCCCCTTGAAAATATTCATACTAACGTTGGTTTAACTGTGAATACTGATAAAATATTACTACAGGGATGCAAAAGAGAGTCAAATTCTATTATTAAAATTATAAAGGCCTTATGCATGTTTTCAATGTTTCAAAGCGTTGAAGCTCCTTGCCTTCGTGGTTCTAGTCCTGCACTTAATTCGCTAGGCATTTCCACAAAACCAACATTATCCGATTGCATCAACGAAAATGTCTTAGGCGAAATGCAGATACAAAAACAAAGAATTGTTGCCAAAGAATTAGGTAATTTCTATTCAAATCCTATATCTGATATTGCCCAGATCGCTGCACTTTTATCTAAAGAAAGTAAACTTCAATCACATTTATCAAACGAAGATTTTAAATTTGAATTATATATATCAAATTCAGGTGTTCCAGTTCTTCTAGAACATCGAGTCGATCGCGATTCAAATTATAAATCGTTTATCCCACATGAAGCCGCCTATAGCGCTTTAGTAACAATTGACGAATTCATGGGCAGTATAAAACAAGAGGCCCGCGATAGGATTATTAATTCTCAATTAATCGTTCGAATTATGGATAAAGCTTTGGGTCTAAAAGATTATTCGGGTCACTATCGACAAGTCATGAGAGAGGATTTTACATTAAATCAGATTGACATTTCGGTAAACGGGATCTTGCCCCCACTTACAACAGGAGCGCCTTGTAATAATGAAAATGGTTTAAAGCCTGCTACGAGTAAGAACAATATTTTGATTCACGAACTTACCCATGTTCTACAAGCTCTCTTACCCTATAATGATATATCTTCAGGTAAGATAAAAAACTGGGGTATGCTCGTCGATTATCCTCCGCATATCGAGAAGGCACTTAAAACTATGAGTATTTACCAACTGCCCAAGGAAGATAAATTATTAGCTATTAATATACAATTTAATAAAAATGTCGCCGAAGCTTTTAAAGCAGCTCAAAATAATCCTAAATATAAAGAAATGATAAGCCCAGATGCCCGCCATGGCGATTATCAGATGCAAAAACCTTGCAACGAAAACCATTATTGGATCACTTCTGGAGCAGAATATTTTGCGGAACTAGTTTCAGGAGCTTTCGGAAGCAATTTGGAATATGCTATGCCCACTAAAGCTAATGGGCTACAAGGTTACAATGGCAGGATCTCTAGTGCTGAATGGATTAAACAAAACGATCCATTGGGTTGGGTGCTACTAACATCAACATTTCGTCACTTAACAACCTCATACTGCACTAGACCATTGCTTAATGAGATGCCATTTTGCGCCGAAAGAGCGCTGTTAATTTAAGAGAAGGGTTTCAAGACAGGATTGGGACAAACCCAATCCTGAAAAATTTAAATGCTAATTGATAACTTTGGCACTTAATATTTCGATGGCTTCAACAGGCACATTTTCATGTGGACCTTTCGTTGCAGTTTTTACTTTATTGATTTTTTCTACTACATCCATTCCTTCAATGACTTTTCCGAAGACTGCATACCCATATTCACGGGAATTTTTTGCACGGAAATCTAAGAAGGAGTTGTTTGCACCATTGATAAAAAATTGAGCAGAGGCACTATCAGGATCTGAAGTCCTAGCCATTGCCAAAGAACCTTTAACGTTTTTTAGTCCATTGTCTGACTCAATTTTTATTGAAGCACGCGTAGGCTTCTGCTGGAAATCTTTAGTAAATCCGCCACCTTGCACCATAAAGCCGTCTATGACGCGGTGAAAAATTG
>JACDGH010000149.1 GCA_013815395.1 Parachlamydiaceae bacterium | reverse complement strand
CCTTCAGGGTACTCTACGGGAATAAACCAATCACTAATAAATAACCCATCAAGTGTTTCTTTATTAGTATTCTCAATGTCCTTGATTTGTTCACAAGTTTTAATTAATAATTCTTTTTTTAGAAGAATTTCTTCAGCTTTTTTATTTGTACTTTCTATTTGTTTTCGAAGCGCTAATTCTATCTCTTTTTGCTTAGCAACTTCTATAGCTTTGATCTTTTTATTGTTATTATGACTTCTTAGGCCACAATAAGCAATATGGCTACCAATAAGAGTTAAAGTGGCCACAATAGCCACCGGCAAAGCAGCTGGATGACTAATGGCATTGGAACAAGTTGAAGAAATTTGTTCAGAAAAAAACTTAGAACAGAATCCATTAGAATTCAGGGGATTAATACTAGACATAAATTTTGAACCTCGTTTTTAAAGTATTTTAAAGATAAAATGAAATTATTAAAGAATATAAAATTTTCATTAATAACTGTCAATGAAAATAATATCTATATTTATGTAAAAATATTAATAATATAAACGATATAGAAGATATAATAAAACAATTTAGGTTTTTGAAAGAATTGTTGCCGAGGTGTGAATAAAATTTATTCACAATGAATGGACTTGATGGGTGATAAGAGGATGTGAACGGATTGGATAAAACGAGGTACATTTTGTGTGTATAATTTTAATCTCACCTACGACCCCAATTCTTTCCAAGAGCCATAAATCTCAAAGTAAAAAAGCTTATTTGCTAGCTTCATGCAAAGCCGATTTCAATCAGTCATTGATAAATAAGCGCTAATTTTGCATAACATTATTTTTTGGATCGTCATAACATAATTCGATCTACCTCGCGCTAGGAATAGCCAGAAAAAATAAGAGCATTTACATCATCAAGCAAAAACAGTTAAAGGTATCTCATGCGAATTGTTAAAGTAATAGCTATTGTGGCCGCCTTAGGAACACTCTGCTTTCTGAGCAGCTGGTCGCTTTTTCAAGCTCCCACACAAGAACAACACTCCTCTTCTAATACAGAACTTCAAAAACAAGCGCTCGATGCCTATAAGATACAAAATACGCTTGCATTTCTAAATGAGCATGCTCCCGATATAGATTTGACCACGGATGTAGGTAAAAAGCGCCTAGAGCTTTTAATCAATCAATATTCAGAAAATGATTCGCCAGAAGCCTTAATTCTCCTTTATGAAGCCTTCCCGAGTGCTTTTGACTACAAAGAAATAGCATCCTTAGCTGTTGCAAAGGCCTTATTGTCCACACAACAAATTGATCGCTATCATTTAATCAGAAAGGAATGGAGAGGCCATGAAAGAGAACCCGATCAATGGTTCTTCATGGATGCAGAAGCCTTGATTATGGACCATCGCTTTCAGGAGGCATCCGAACTGCTCAATTCTAGGACTTTAAAAGACAAAGCTGAAACTGAACGGCTCACCAGGCTGGCCTTATTGCACATTGTCGAAGATCCAAAACTATCTTGGAAATATCTTTCTGAAGCCGCTGTTAAAGATTCGGAAAATCCATCTCTTAATACATACAAAGCACATCTTCTAGAGGCGGCAAGTAAATATGATATGGCCCTTTCCGAATACATTTATGCAATACAAAAAGATCCGGAAAATCCGCTACAGAGAGAGCATTTAGCCGATTTTTATTTTCGTACACATCAATATAATGCCGCGATTCAGGCCTTAGAAGACTCACTTAATGCCCCATCAAGTGATACTATTTGGCTAAAAGCCTTGTTTTTAAGTCGCATTGTGACTCCAATAAATTACGATTGGCATAATAATCAGATGCCTGAGGGCGAATTAATGGCATTAGTGGAAAATCTAAAAGGACTTCCTCCCGGAATTTTTTGGAATAATGCAACTTTTGAGCGTCTACCAGAAGCTGCCAAATTTATAAACAATCAGCAAGAAACTTTCTGGCTACGTCTCCTGATGGCATTAAAAAACAATAAGGAAAATGAGGCCATCGATCTTCTACAACAAAATCCTTTTCTAACAGTTTCTTGGATGCCGGAACTTGAATGCCATCTTAAAACAGTTTTATCCTTCCGCCAAGTTCTTCAACAAGCCTCCTCTTTTAATGGCTCTTCCGAGGGAACTAAACATTTAATGGACCTAAGAAAGCTTGATAAGCAAAGCTGTCTCGATAGCTTAACAATGATTTCAAAGGCGCCTCTGGATCATATTCCTTCGGTAGATTTGCCTAAAAGCCTTTACGATCTTATTTTAAGTAAAGAAGTTTTTGCCTCACTATTTTTAGCAGCAGGGTGGGATGAAGCAGCATTACAATTACATTCTTTAGCTGTGATCCCTGAGGAACTTCCCGAATGGATTCCGCTCCAGTTGACCGAAGCCATTAATCGAAATCGAGGACCAGTCCAAGCTTTGCAATTTGCACAAAATCAAAAAACAACCCCAGAAATTACTTTACTGATCGCTCGTTTAGCTCTAACAACCAAACAACCTATTCTGGCTATTGATAAATTAAAGGGGCTTTATAAAAACAAGAATGATATCGGTCGAATTGCTGCCAAACTTCTAAGCTCCATTTATTTGGAACAAAATGATAACAACGCAGCCAAAGAGGCTATTTTATCACAACCCTTACTGGCAGCTGAACTTCCCTCCAAGGAAATTTTAGCAAAAATAGCTTTACAATCAGGTAACACCATTGCAGCAAATTCTCTTTATCTAGAAATTGAAAAGGAATCTTCAGAAGCAAAGGCCTTTCTGGCTCGCAAAGCCTTTATGGATAAAGATTGGAAACGCGCTAAAACACTTACTGAGGCCTTGATTAAACAGTTTCCAGAAAACAAGATTTTAAAAGATAATTTGCATAACATTTTACTGGAAGAACAAAAAGAAAATTTTACTAAAAGGGGCAAATAATAAGCTAAAAACTTAAGGCATACAATTGTCTTTCAATCTAAATATTTTTTTGATACAAATATCATTTGAAAGACATTTACTTATAAAGGAGAAAGAAAAAAATGATTCTTGTCACGGGGGGAGCGGGTTTTATAGGTTCTAACTTTATCATGCAGTGGATAAGTGAAGAGAAAAAAAGCATTTTAAATCTCGACAAACTGACGCATGCCGGCAATCTTAATAACTTATCGCAGCTAGAGCATCATAACTCATATCTTTTTTTTAAGGGAGATATCCGCAATCGAACTTTAGTGCAAGAATTGCTCAACAAGTACAAGCCAAAAGCAATAGTGCATTTTGCTGCCGAGACCAATGTTAATCGCTCTATTTACCATCCTGAACATTTTATCCAAACAAATATTGTTGGTAGTTTCGAATTATTAGAAGCAGTCATTTCCTATTGGAAACATTTGCCTCCCACCGACCAAAGTGATTTTCGGTTTTTGTATGCCTCTACTAATACGGTTTATGGAGCTATTGGTCCGCAATCCTCCCCTGCACAGGAAAATGATATCTACGCCCCACCAAATATCTTCGCAGCCTCTAAAACATCTACGGAACATCTTCTCCGCACCTATCACCAATCACATGGATTCCCCATTTTGATCAGTCATTGTGTTAAAAATTACGGGCCCTATGAATTTCCCGACCACATGATACCTTCAACTATTGTCAATGCTTTACAAGGCAATCCTTTGCTAATTCATGGGGATGGTTCAAATCTTCGCAGTCTGCTGCACGTGAGCGATCATTGTGCAGCCCTGCGATTATTGCTAAATAAAGGTACTCCGGGAGAGACTTATAATATAAGCAGCGATCGCGAATTTACACACCTTAATCTTATTCAATCAATCTGTTCGCTGCTTGATGAATTTAAACACGATTCTCAATATAAGCCTCACGCTTCGCTCATTAAATTTGTTAAAGAAAAGCCAGGAAATCATCGGCGCTTTGCTCTTAATAGTGATAAAATTAGACAGCTAGGATGGCATCCTAAGGAATCATTTGAAGTTAATCTACGAAAAACGGTGCAATGGTATTTGCACAACATGCCCTGGATTGAAAATATCATCAGCGGCGAATACAGGGACTGGATTAGCACGACTCATCCTGAAACTGTGACTATCGGGGCTTCATAGTACTTTAACTTAAATCGGAAGATCCGAACACTCTGAGGCTGACAAGGAGATAATTTGCGTTTGGCGAAGCCCCTGGAGTGCGTTGGCTCTGCCGCGCCCTTCAATTCAGGAAGTCCGTTGAAGCAGAATACAATGATTTCGCAATAAAGTTTTTTTAGCTTTGTCCCCTTATACTACATACCAGGGTGCTTAAGGTGATTTCCTGAATTGAAAAGCGCGGCGAAGCCGACGCACTCCAGGGGCTTCGCCAAAGACATATTATCTATTTCCTTCTATTTTCTGTCAGCCCTCTCCAGGGCTTCGCATAGACTGCAAAGCTTTTTAAGCATAATTTTTTAGACTGAATTGCAGGAAGCTACGCTCATTTATGCTAGCAAAATGAAAATTAATTTATTAATTCTTAATAATATCTTAACAAAAAAATATTACAATGAAACCTCTAAAAAATATATAAATTTTACAAAAAATTAATCAAGGAACATAAATGATACCGAACAATTTTAATATTTTACCTAAAGTAGCCTTTGAAGTTATTGAAAATAAGGAAACAAATAAAGGCTTTCCTATTAAAATTCTACAATTTATTTGTGAACTAACCAAAAAGGTTTACATTGTGGCTTGGGATATTTTTTCAGTGATTGTTTTTCCTATTGGACTTATTCGTTTGGGCATCAGTAAAATTACTCCCCAATTTATTCTTCCAGCAACTGCTAAATTTAACTTAGAAATGAAACGACAAAAATTAAATGCATTGATAGCAAAACAAAAATTAAAGCCATTGGCAGACAATCAGATCGCAGAAAAAGAACAAATAGAAATAGATATCAATGAAATTAGTCAAATTCATAAAAATAGGGAAATATTTTTAAATGACCCTACCAATCAAGCGGAACAAATCACTATAAAAACAGTCGATGGGATTGAATTAGATACAATAAAAATCAAGAATAGTCACTCAAATAAATGGATTGTTTATTTTGGCCCAAATGCCGAATGTTATGAAAAAATAATGGAAGGTTTGAAAGAAATTTCTGAAAAAACAGGAGCTAACGTATACACTGGAAATTACCGTGGTGTCATGCGCAGTCATGGGGCAATACAATCCACTAATGATATGGTCCTGGATGGAAAAGCGATGGTTCAAAAATTATTATCTGAAGGAATACCTGAAGAAGACATGCTTATTCATGGACATTCAATTGGAGGAGCAGTGGCCACAGAAGTTGCTTCACTTTATCCAAAAGTTCATCATTGCAGCGATCGTTCTTTTGCAAGCTTGTCTCATTTTCTGAAAGGATGGGTTCCAATCATCGGTGGAGTCTTGGGTGGTATCGCTGGATTAGCCGGTTGGAAATTTAATAGCGTAACCGACTTTGAAATAATTCAAGGCAAAAAATTTGTTATTTATAGCAAAAGAGATTGGGTAATCCCCTTCAAAGCAAGTTTGTACAATGTATTAAAAAATAAAAATGTTTTTCCTGAATCAGTTGAAGTGGCAGATAATTACATAGGAGACGATTATATTGAAAATTGGATAAAAAATCACCCTAGTGTAAATAAAATAGATGCTCAAGTACTTGCTAAAAAGGGATTTGAAAAATTAGTGGGATTGATGGATCACTGTTGCCCTCTTCGTGAGTTAGATATTTATGAAAGCTATATAGACTTTGTAAAAAATGCTCTTCACTTATCTAATTAACAACTTAATCCTATGAAAGTAGTCCAGCCACTTTTCATAGGCAAACTTTTGAAAAAGGCCTAGACAAAACAAGCGAATTTGTGCTAGCATTTTTTGTCAGAAGAATTAAAAAAATTCAAGGACATTTTTATGGCAACAATTAGCACTACCGATTTTAAAGCGGGATTAAAAGTTATAGTTGATGGACAACCTTACACTATCGTCCATAATGACTCAGTCAAACCTGGAAAAGGTCAAGCTTTCAATCGTGTAAGACTGAAGCATTTGATGACTGGACGCACCGTTGAACGCACGTTCAAATCTGGTGAAAAACTTGAAATTGCTGACGTTGTTGAAACTGAAATGCGCATGCTCTATAAAGAAGCTGATGGCGCAGTATTCATGGATGAAACATCTTTTGAACAAATTACGATTCCATTAGAAAATATCGGTGAATCTGTTAAATGGCTGATGGATGACCATATGTATGGCATCATCATTTACAACGGCATTCCAGTGACGGTCGAGCCGCCAATGTTTATGAAAATGCGGATTGTCGAAACAGCTCCAGGCGAACGCGGCAATACAGCTTCAGGTCGAGTGCTTAAGCCTGCAATCACAGAAAGCGGCGCAAAAGTTCAAGTGCCTATTTTTGTCGATCAAGGCGTAATTATCGAAATTGACACACGTACTGGAGAATATCTCTCCCGCGTTTCTGAATAAAGCATGACTTTTTCAAAAATAGAATTATTGCGCGATCGTAGCCAAATGCTGGCTCAATCGCGCTCTTTTTTTGCCCAGCGTCAAGTTCTAGAAGTTGATTGTCCAGCTA
>JACDGH010000148.1 GCA_013815395.1 Parachlamydiaceae bacterium | reverse complement strand
GCTATAAGCTTAGTATTAATTTCAGCTAGTTCCCTTTCGGATTGTTGCAATTGATTTTTGTTTTTTTCAATCAGTTGTGGTGGAGCGTTGTTAACGAAATCGGTATTTTTCAGCTGTAAAGCTAACTTTTCAATGGAAAGGATCAATCGATCTTTTTCTTTAATAAGCCGCGTCTGTTCCTGTTTTAGGAGTTCATTTGGCAAAGGGATAATTATTTTTAGTTTATTGAAAACACCTGTACTTGAAAAGCCTATGATAGGATTTCCATAGTGCATTTCGATAGAATTCGTTCTAACCAATGCTGCAATAATATGACGGTGGTCCCTAATGATGTAATATTCTTGATCCTCAGGATCCCCCACTATATGAATATCTGTCGAAGTGGCAGGAGGAAGCTTCATTTCGCCGCGAATATTGCGAATCATGTAAACTACTTTTTCAACCAATTCGAAGGTTTGCTCTATTTTAAGATTAATATCAGTGATTTGTGCCACTGGATAAGCTGCCACAATGCAGGCAGGACAATTTAATGCAATAATCGCTTCGGTGGTGTATGGATCCTTTGCTGATTGAGCTACGGCCGTGCCATAAGACTCTTTTAAAATTTGAAAAAGCTCTTCGGTAATAAAAGGCGCCGTAGGATGCATTAAGCGCATTGCCTGGCAAAGAAGGATAACTAAAAGTTTTTGCTTATTTTTGCGTTCTGCAGGGGAGCCGACCTTATTAAAGAGGATAGGTTTTGCTATTTCAAGGTAGTAAGAGCAAAATTCTTTCCAAAAGAAATCATAGGCTTCTAAAGCAGCTTGATCAAATAAATAATTTTCTAATTTTTTATTAACGCTTTGAATGGTGTGATTGAGTTTAGATAAAATCCAATGATCTTCCAGTCCTAATAACGCATTATCCAGACCTTGCCCAAATTCTTCAGAAGTCAAAGGATTATCGCCGTTTAAGTTCATGAAAATAAAGCGCGCACCATTCCAAACTTTATTGGTAAAATTCTTAAATTCTTCAAAACGACGGTGGTCCATATCAATTTCACGAGCTTGTGTAGCGCTTGCACATAATGCCATGCGCATAGCATCCGTGCCATATTCTTCAATGATTTCAAGGGGATCGATGATGTTCCCTTTAGTTTTGGACATTTTTTCCCATTTGCTTTGTACATCATTTGGAATGGGTTTGCCTAGCTCGTACTCTCGTCGCTCTGTATCATTCAAATAGGAAATTCCGCCGCCCGGTAATGCGCGCCAGTAAGATTTTCCGTAGATTAATCCATGAAGGAAGGTTTCTGGAAAGGGGGCCTGATCCATAGCAAATTCGCCCATGAGGATCATACGTGCCACCCAGAAGAAGAGGATATCGTGTCCGGTGACTAAGACTGAATTGGGATAAAATTTGTTAAGATCAGGTGTTTTTTCAGGCCATCCAAGGGTTGAAAATGGCCAGAGGGCAGAAGAAAACCAGGTGTCTAAAACATCTTCATCTTGAATCCAGTCATTAGGATTATTGCGCACTTCTTCAGGCTCACCTTCACCATCATAGCAAAGGATGTTGCTCGGATCTTCGCGGTGGTACCAAATAGGAATACGATGTCCCCACCATAATTGACGACTAATGCACCAATCGCGCAAGTTATCGATCCAGTGGTAGTAAGTATTTTCCCAGTTTTTAGGGATTAGGTCGGTGCGACCTTGCTCAACAGCGGCGCGCAATTTTGTACCAAAGTTTTCCATATGAATGAACCACTGCTTCGACATATAAGGTTCGATAGTGGCTTTAGAACGATAGGAAACCCCGACGCGATTAATGTGTGGTTCTGCTTTTTCTAGCAATCCCAATTCTTTCATGGCATCAATAACTAATAAACGCGCCTCTTCCATGGTTTTATCTTGGAAAGGGCCTCCGTTTTCATTAATCTTGCCATCGGGTGTCATAATATTAATAAATGGCAATTTGTGCGTCAGTCCCATTTGGTAGTCATTTGGATCATGGGCAGGTGTCACCTTAACCATACCTGTACCGAAATCTGGATCGACATGATGATCTGCGATAATTGGAATTTCCCTTTCCATCAGAGGTAAAATAACTTTTTTACCTATAAGGTGGGCGTAGCGAGAGTCCTTTGGCGAAACAGCGATGGCTGTGTCACCAAGCATGGTTTCAGGACGAGTTGTTGCTATATGGACATAGCCCGAACCATCTTTTAAAGGGTATTTTAGATGCCATAAAAATGATTGTCGGTCTTCATATTCAACTTCGTCATCGGCAATGGCTGTTTGAGTGACGGGATCCCAATTGACCAAATAATCTCCGCGATAGATTAAGCCCGCATCATACATCTTTTTAAACATGGTCTTAACGGCTTGATTGTTGCCCACATCCATGGTAAAGCGCAACCGTGACCAATCGCAAGAGCATCCTACGCGCTTAAGCTGTGATAAAATATTGTTTTCTTTTTCTTCTTTCCATTTCCAAACATGTTCAAGGAACTCTTCGCGTTTAAAATCTTTGCGTTTTTTTCCAGTGGTGCGAATGAGATGGCGTTCAACGATTGTTTGAGTGGAAATACCTGCATGATCAGTGCCGGGAACCCAAAGGGTTTCAAAACCGCTCATGCGCTTCCATCTTATCAGAGTGTCTTGCAGTGTATTGACAAGAGCATGTCCCATATGCAAAGCCCCAGTAACATTTGGTGGGGGCATGACGATGCAATAAGCCGGTTTTGTAGAAGAGGGATCGGCTTTAAAGAAATTGTTATTCATCCAAAATTCATACCATTTGGAATCAACAATTTTAGCATCGTAAGCTTTTGGCAATTCTTTTGCTCTTGGCAATTCTGTCATATGAAATCCTGATAATAAGTTGGATATACTATGCCACAATTGAGAATATTTCTCACTTCAAAAGAATTTTTAATAGAATATTTAATTGTAAGATGAACAAGATCTTTTTCCCAAGAACCGAATTTTTTGTTGCACATTAATTCTAAGGCGTTATATTAAAGTCTTTTTATATTTTTTTTGAGGAACGAAACCTATGAAATACGATTCATTTAATAATAAAGATGATCTTAAAATTGTCAAAGCCAGCATTGAGCAAATGCCAATTTTAGCAAATCTGTTAGAGCTTTATGCTTACGATTTCTCAGAATATTGGAAATTTGATATTGGTGATGATGGCTTTTATGGCTACGAAGATCTGCCACTCTATTGGACAGATCCCAATCGATATCCCTTTATTATTTACGTTAAAAATAAAATTGCTGGACTTGTTATGGTCCAAAAAGGGTCTCCAATTTCAGATGATAAGGAAATATGGGATATAGCGGAATTTTTCATCTTAAAAAAATACAAGAAACAGGGTGTGGGCACTGAAGTAGCTCAGCAGATATGGAAAAAATTTAAAGGTTGTTGGCAAGTCAGGGTTCTCGTAGAAAATGAGATTGCATGCGCATTTTGGTTGCAAGCCATAACGAAATTTATCGGTAAAACACCGGAAAAAACTGTAAGGCATATTAAAAAAGAGGACTGGAGTGCGGATTGGTTCATTTATAAATTTGAACAATGATCATTTGTGCTATTGGTTTAATTTAGTCTATGGTTGGTCGTGGGCACAAGGTAGCCTGGGCTTCTCGCCCTGTTTTCCACAAGTTATGATTTTCGTTAGTCGTTAATTGTTGAAAACAGGGCGAGGCGCGCTGGCTACCTTGGAGAAAGAATCAAAGACCTTTTTAATAATTTCTACGTTCGTACTGTGATTTTTCTTTTTTGTATATTACTTACTTAATAATTTTTTGTAACTTTTTTTAATCGTTTTGTCTTTTTGGAGTGGCACTGGCTCCGGCTAAAATTCCGCCATCAATAGTTAATTCAATGCCTGTGATGTATTTGGATTCATCAGAAGCTAAAAACAACACTGCATTTGCGACATCCTCAACGCTTCCCATCTTTTGCATAGGGATGTCTTTTGCAATTTCGGCCATTCTGTTCTCTCGATCGGGGCCTGTTCCTAGCATGGGTTCCCACATGGGGGTCAAAATTGCTGCGGGGTGCACTGAATTGCAACGTATATGATATCCTTGCTGACAGCAGTAAAGTGCAACAGTCTTAGTGTGGTTTCTAACAGACGCCTTGCTTGCTGCATACGCTGAAGCACCTGGAATTCCAACAAGCCCTGATCTCGAAGAGATATTAATAATTGATCCCTCTCCAGAGAGCTTCATCGATTGGATTGCATACTTGCAGCCAAGAAAGGTGCCATCGGAATTCACAGCTTGCACTTTTCTCCAACTATCTAAAGAGGCGTTTTCCGGATCTTGGGGCCCAAATCCTTCTTGAAAACCGGTCACTCCGGCGTTATTGACTAAGATATTGAGCTTGCCGAAGCGTTCGATGATCGTCGATATTGCCTGCTTCCAGTCTTCTTCGATTGCAACATCTAAATGAAGATAGATACATTCTCCACCGATCTCTTTGGACACCATTTTCCCTAAAGAATCATTGATGTCGGAGACAATCACTACTGCCCCTTCTTTTGCTAACACGAGAGCAGTCTCCTTGCCAATTCCCTGAGAAGCTCCTGTAACTAGAGCGACTTTCTTATGTACTCTACCTTGCGTCATACTTACTTTTCCATTTTTTGTATTGTTCTTTTATAATATTTGTTTTGTCAGAGCTGGTGGGAAAAGGATCGATTTTCCCGATCGAAAGTGATTCAACTCAATCCATTCTACCCAGTGTACGCTTCCATTACTTTCGTAAATTTGAAAACGCTTTTTGGCATAAATTTCGGGATCATCAAAGTTGATTGGAAATGCAAGGATGATCTCGTGTCCTATGAATCCGTGATGTTCAAAGATATTTTCGCAAACAAGCATTTCGCCAGAAATATGAATGCCACATCCTAGCTCCTCGGCAATTTCTCTCTTCAATGCTTGTTCGCCAGTTTCGCCAAATTCAATCCCTCCGCCAAGCGGACACCATCCCTTAAGCTCACCTTGGTCGTTGAGAACTTCACAAACGAGCAAGCGATCTTCCTGCTTTGCAAGGCCAATCACTTTTGCCCTAATGGTATCTATGGGGCGCCAAATTGACCCTTGAGTTTCATTTTTTTTAGATTGGATTTTGTTATCTTTTTCCATATAACCTATTATTTCTATTCTTGAATGAGTTGCTTAATAGATTCACTATAATCTACTGTTGCTCACGTGTAACAAGTGCTAACTATTTTCAGCAAAAAAATTGTTACTGATTCTCTCCTTAGAGACTAGATTTCTTGATGGTGTTTCAATACAGTATAGGCGGATGCGATTGTAATCGATGTAATTCGAAAATAGCTCTTTGATTTTTTTACCCATCATATCATTTCACCTCGATGGTTTCCAGCGTAAAAATAACATAAGGACTTTACTGTCTCTTTTGAGGACCTTTTGGAAAGGCTTGGTCATTCCCATTTTATTCGGTGAATGACCAAGCCAATTAAAATTATTATAGCGCTGCTTCAGAAAAGACCTTCATGGAATCTGCTAAAAAATGAGCTAATTTGGGGTGATAGGGCTCGTAAAATTTTTGAAAGCCTGGCTCGGTATAAAGCTCTCCAAGGCCTGCATAAGCCTCCTGTGTAGGCGTCCAGAATTTTTTTAGCCATTTTAAATGCTTCGGCATAATTTCTTGAACTTCTACTGAAGAAGGTCTAAAGCCATTTTCCATCAATTTCATGAGTTCTTTGCAGAATTCATCATACTCTTGCTTTGAATTTTCCCAATCCACTTTTGACCATCCCTTGGTTTTTTTGTGAGATTCTTCGAGAGTTTTTTTCATATTATCCCCAAATCGCTCTATTAATTGCATTTCGTATTCAGCCTGTTTTTCTTTGCTAAAGCCAAAGTACATATCTTGATCTTGCATACTTTTTTCTCCTTTTAGGTGTTTGACGGTTTTATCAATTGTTTCAATGAGACTCTTAATTCGTTCAGCGTCCTTTTTTAAAACTTTTTTATGAGAATGAAGCGCTGCGATTCTGTCGAAGTCGCTCCTTTCGAGGATCTCTTGAATTTTCTTTAATTCAAAGCCTAGCTCTCTAAAGAATAGGATTTGTTGAAGCATCAGAAGTTGTTCTTCCTCGTAAAACCGGTAACCATTGTCTCCATGGTATGCCGGTTTGAGGAGTCCGATTTGGTCATAGAAGCGAAGCGTCCGAATACTAACTCCAGACATCTTTGCTAATTTGTTCACTGTGTAAGCCATGGATTCTCCCTTTTAATATCTACAAATATAGAGGATGACGTTACGTCATGGTCAAGCACTATTTTTCATTGTGACAAAAAATCCCTTTTTCCCAGGCTAAAGCAGAATTCTCAGTGGTTAGTGCTTTAAAAATAAAACATTATATCGCCACTCCGGGGCTCAGGTATTATGTGGATATGCACCCACATTTTGTGCCTCCAGCTATGTATGAATGGGCTAAAATTATTCTTACGCTGCGTAGCCCTGAAATGCTCCACTTGTACCCAGATCTTTTTTTTTGATCCCCGTTTTTTATATCGCCCCCGCCGCCGGTGATTCGCGTAAATTTTTTTTAACTTAGACAAAAAGATTGCCTCTCACAATGTATTCAGG
>JACDGH010000147.1 GCA_013815395.1 Parachlamydiaceae bacterium | reverse complement strand
GCTAACGTCTGTCACAAAGTACTAATAGCAGCGGCTCATTGGCAACAAAGTTTTGTCCAAACTCCAGTTTATACATTTACGATAAATTAGCTAAAAATAATTATATATTTTTTATGTGAATTTTACTTTTCACTGGGCTCCCATAAGCATAGTAACTTATCAAATAATGAGTAAAATTTCCTTATTTGATAAGTTACTATTGAAGGCGAATGGTTTGTGTGATAAAATAGAAAAATATACGAAAGGTTTTGATGAGTTTGCTTAAAAACAGACTTAACCTTTTGGATTTAAGTTAGTTAGAATTTTGGATAATCCACTATTTTTATTAAGGTTGATATGGGCGAAGATAAAAAACAAGATTTCAAAAAGAGCTTTCCGAATAGCTTTGTATGGTTTTTGCTAGCAGCTTTTTTGCTCGCACTAATGGTGCAAAATTTTCTCGATATTAAGCTTGCAAAAGTAGGCTTCAGCTACCAGCTTGAAAATCTGGTTAATCTGCAATTAATTCAACCTGAAGATAGTCGTAAGACTGCCTTGAATGATAACTTAGTTACATTCAGTGGGAAGTTTAGAGACAGGCTGACTGATGAAGGTAAAAATCGCTACAAATTTTTAGAGCTTCTCAATAGCAATCACGGGCTCACTGGACAAAAAGAACAACTTGATCAGGAGTTGATAGCTCAGAAAATTAAGATCAAAGAAGCTACTGATTGGTTTCTGCATCTTAGCGGTATTGCCATTCCTAAATCAGGCTATGTTGTCATTGATTCTCTTTACACTAATCCCGATAAAGATCTTTCTGCTATAACTACTGAGCTTTCCTCACGGAATGTTCTAAGTCTAACTGACTTAAATAAAAAATTTGAAGAAATAAGATCTGATTCCACAGCTCCTGCAGTTCAATCATTTGGTAAGGAACTTAATGATTTTATTGCTGCACTTCGTTCTCCGATGTTAGGTGTGGGTAATGAAGCTTTGAAGCAAAAATTAAAAGGTCTTGATGCAAGTGTTAGTGAAGCTAATAATGTAGAAAAGATGTCTGTGAGTCAACAGGCGAAGACTTATGCTTCAGCTTTGGCAGATTTGCAAGTAGTTTTTAACGAATTGAATCAAATGGAAGATCACGCGCGCTTAACGAAATTACGCAGTGTTCGTAACTACATGGATTCAATGGAAGAATATTCAAAACTTTCTGCTAAGTTAGACGATAACGTAGCTCAATTAGATAAAGCACGTCAATCTGTCGCTAATGTCATTTGGTTTTTCAATAATCAGGAAATGTCAACTCGAGCTTTAGAAAAACAGGATTCTGAGCAATTTAGCCATTGGTTCACCAATGCTAAAGAAGAGTGGGATAATTTTAATGCTAATCGAGGTGGTATTTTTAAAGCGCCGGATCAGCCATTAAATACTGTTTTGGAAAAGACTTTTAAAAGCGAAGAGCCCACCCCCAATTATGCAAGTTATTTGTTCACTATATTGCCCGTATTGTTAGTTCTTCTCGTATTATATTATATCTTTTCACGTCAGATGAAAGGCATGGGTTCAAATGCGATGAATTTTGGCAAGTCGCCCGCCAAGCTAATGAATAAGAGTAATAATAAAGTGACTTTTAAAGATGTCGCCGGAATTGATGAGGCCTTGGAAGAATTAACTGAAATTGTCGATTTCTTAAAAAATCCGCAAAAATTCACAGCCTTAGGTGGCCATATTCCTAAAGGTGTTTTGTGCATTGGCGCACCAGGCACAGGCAAAACTTTGATTGCAAAGGCTGTAGCTGGGGAAGCTGATCGTCCTTTCTTCTCGATATCAGGTTCTGATTTCGTGGAGATGTTTGTTGGTGTAGGCGCAAGCCGTATTCGCGATTTATTCGCTCAAGCTAAATTGCAAGCACCCTGTATTGTATTTATTGATGAGATTGATGCTGTAGGGCGTCATCGCGGTGCCGGAGTTGGCGGTGGACATGATGAGCGCGAGCAAACCTTGAATCAATTGCTTGTAGAAATGGATGGCTTTGACACGAACGAAGGTGTCATTTTAATGGCGGCGACAAATCGCCCAGATGTCTTGGATAAAGCCTTGCTACGTCCAGGTCGCTTTGATCGACGTGTTGTAATTAATTTACCCGACATTAAAGGTCGTTTTGATATTTTGAAAGTACATGCTCGCAAAATTAAAATGGATCCCTCCGTAGATTTAATGACGATTGCACGAAGTACCCCAGGATGTTCAGGTGCTGACCTTATGAATTTATTGAATGAAGCAGCCTTATTAGCAGCTCGCAAAGGCCGAACAGCAGTGACTGCTCAAGAAACTGCCGAAGCCCGCGATAAGGTGCTCTATGGTAAAGAAAGACGCAGCCTTGAAATTGATGAAAATGAGAAAAAGACTACCGCCTATCACGAATCAGGGCACACCGTGGTTAGTCTATGTGTGAAGCATGGAGATCCGGTCGATAAAGTGACCATTATTCCTAGAGGTTTATCTTTGGGAGCTACAATGTTCTTACCAAAGAAAAACCGTGTTAGCTACTGGCGCAATGAGCTCATTGACCAATTAGCGGTATTAATGGGTGGTCGCTGCGCTGAAGAAGTATTTATCGGGGATGTTTCAAGTGGTGCTCGCCAAGATATTGAGCAAGCCACAAATTTAGCTCGTAGTATGGTATGTGAATGGGGCATGAGCGATAAGCTTGGTGCTGTTGCTTATGATGACCGATCCGATTCGGGTTCTGGTTATATGGGAATGGGGGGTCATTCTGAAAAGAAATATTCCCAAGAAACAGCTAAAACAATTGATGATGAAGTTCGTCGTATTCTTGAAGAAGCGCATGAAACTGCAAAACGCATTATCAATGAATATCGTGAGCATGTTGAATTAATGACTCAAATGCTTATTGAATTTGAAACACTTGATGCTGAAGATGTGAGAAAAATTATCAATAATGAATGGAACATTGAAGAAAAGCGTGCTCGTCTTAAAAAAGCAGAAGAATTGCATAAAAAGAATGCAGTAGTTCCGCCTCCACCTCCATCGGAAGCTTCATTGCCCACCAAACCAATTGTTGCGCCGGCAGTTTAAAGATGGCTATTTTGGAGTGCGCAGCAGTAGCTGCGTACTCCAAACGCCTAAGATTTATTTTCTAAAAAGGTCAATATTTTTTTTTTTCGCGCACCGCGTTTGGAGTGCGCAGCTCCTGCTGCGCTTTGCTTATGCATTAGAAGACGTCGATTATCTTTAGTATATGCGTTGTTACATTATCGGTAAATTTAGCAAATCAATTTAGTTTTTCAGTGCCAGATCATTCTAATTTTAGTTATTTTAGAGCTCTTTAAAGGAGAGTTTTCAATCCAAGAATTTCAAGAGCTTTGTAGGGCAACTGTTGGAATAGACCTAATTCGGCACATTCTTAAAGAAGAGAAAAATGTAGGACATCTAGAGAGTTTAGTAAGAGAACCATTTGCAAAATGGAAAGAAAAAGATTAGCTAAATTGTATTTCTTCAAGAGGGATAGAGTAGAAAATCTTTATAGAGAAAAGCCTCTTTGTAAAGCATTCAATTCATAAATGACTCCGAAAGTGCCCACGAATTGTAAAGTTGGAGGCAGTTCTAAACTATTCCATGTGGGGCTTTTTATCTAAACCCAAACAAGCTTGAGGCAACTGAATGTCCACGAGAAGCAGTACGACCTAAAGGAGTATCCTCATTTAGATCAGGGATTCTGATGCTTCTAATTTGTAGAATTTCAGAGCGGACTTGTGTTAGACCTTGATTAAATTGTAAGTTATGGTCAGGAACATGATCAGGAACAGCTAAAATTTCTTCTGCTGACATTTCAGATCTAGGAGCTTCAAGCGTGTCAACATCTACGTGGTCTCTACAAAGTGGACAGTTATGTTTCAGTTTCACCCATCTTTCTATACATTCACTATGAAATACATGTCGACATTTAAGTACCCTTTCCTCTTCTTCTTTGCAACGTGCATTTAAATGGATGTTTTCAAGACAAATCATACAGGTTTTTTGTGCAGTTTCGATCAGAGCGTCTGATTCCGCACCTTGACTTTTTAAATAATTAATAACCTTAACTAAATTAGCAGCTCGAGCTTTAGAAAGTAAAGTTTCTCCATTCGCGGCTCTTTGATTAAGGTCACCTTGTTTTTTTAAGAAAATTCTAATTCGCGGTATAACCTCACCCTGCTCATTTGCCCCGTGAACTAAAAGATCTAATGAACTCTTAAACCAATAATCTTGATTTACCACTTTAACTCCTTCGGTTTAAAGCACGATATTACACTTTTAATTATTATTTGTCGACATTATTATTAACATTGCGGGAATATAGTTAAGTTTTTTTAAATTTACTGCTATATAAAAACACAGATTAAATTAATATTAAGTAGAACAAGCGTTTAGAAAACATTGACCAAAATTCTGACTTTTTCTTATCTCCTAAAAAAATAATGAGATACTCGCATAAAATTTTTGAGTAGAGATGTAGCGATTAAAGGCGTTTGATATTGATATGACGAAATATTGAATTTTTAAATAATTACGTTTTTGCGATTAAAGAAGCTTCTTTTCAAGAGAAGCTCTATCCAACATCAGGTCTTTTATAAATTTCCCCAAATATCTCCCCTACAGCCTATCATTGTTATTATAAATGACCAAAAATACAATGACCTAGTACCTATCAAGATAGAATTGATGTTCATGTGTAGCCCAAAGCGTCATTTCTATCTTGACAGCGAACTAGACTAAAGTGGTTATAACTGGAGAGCAGAAATCGGTGCAAGTTGAAGCAATAATTTGTTGAGCTTTATTTGCTCAATTTTGCGGGAAGGGTCATTTGGAATGAAACTTTTAAAAATAGCTCCTGTTGCTTTCTGCATTGCAGGCGTTAAACCAAAATATAAGTCGGAGGTAAAGAGGGGATTCCTTCAAATTTTTCAGAATTAGCAAAAAGCAAGTTTTGTTTAAAAACATCCTTTCTTTTTTTGAGAATTTCTATAGCTAGTGGTTCTATTTTCTTTAGGAATTAAGATGAAGCCACCAAAAAATGTTCAGTAAGGATAAATCTTTCGTAATCGATCCCCAATCGAACTCTTTAAAGTTCTACTGTCCTGGGACCGACAGGTATCCTCAACACTTACCAACAATTACACTGCGGGAAAAGAGGTTCAAAGCATGGCCCTGTTGACCACTAATGCGCAAACATTGACCGTTAATGTTCAGAATTTGTGCATAAAATTCAACCTTAGAGAAAGTATTCTAGCGACCTAGCAAACTGAGGTAGTGCAGTAATGTTTTAATTTGAATAAATAAGCCTATGTCCTCTTTTCGTACATAATATGTAAACCTTTACCAAATTGCATTAATGCCCACCCATTGACAGTGAGTTTATTTACCCACCAAACAGATTTACTTAATGGGGTCGGTGTGAAAATGGTTTCTATAATTTTATATTCAAAGGCTGAATTTAGCTCATTAAAGTCACTATCTGTTAAAACTACTGCAACAAAAAATTTAGGTTTTTCTTCTCCTGAATGCAGAGGAAGTACACGCTTGAAAGTAACAGATATTTTTGTTACACATTCTTCACCCTTTTTAGATTTTTTTTCTAAAAAATAGTCTTGAGAAGTTTCTTCAACTAATACACCTGAATCTTTCTTTTCTAAAACATTAGAAGAGCTAAAAATTGCTTATAGTACAGCACAAAGGGGTGTTCAGAAGCTTGAAGAAGCAAAAATTATTAAACAGATTAATACTAATAAACGTGACAAGATTTATTGTGCTACAGAAATACTAGCTATCCTTGAAGAACCTACGCGAATTAGCACGTATCCTCTATGACAGTAAATTCTAGAAGAATAAGTGACACATAGCGTCCCATGTGTCCCAAAGATGAAGTTAAGCACGAATGTTGCGGGAGTATACAGCCGATAATTTATCGAATGAGATAAACTATTTTAAACTCAATTGTGCTTTTGCGATAATCATAGTAGCTTTAAGAAAATAGTCAGCATCTTTTTTTGGATTGCTTATTGCGAGTAATTCAGCTTCTTCATCAAAAAGAGCTTTCTCACCAATAGAATATATACCTGGACAAATACCATATGTTTTCATTAATAATTCCAGCCTGTTACAGATTCAGGTTTTTAGATCTTTCAGGATATAGTAGGAGTATTGATCCATTCTCCAACCTTATATCCTCCGTAGACGACGGCGCTCGTGATTGCTCCGTAAATAATTGGAGCGACCATAGCTGTCAATGAAGGAAGGGCTAACTCGGCTCTCCAGAGCAAAAGAGGAATCACAATCGCGAATTGTCCATCTGGGTCGGTATATCGAAAGGGATTATTGAATACGTATTAGTAGAGATTGATATTATCAACAAATCCTGCAGGATCGGTTGTTAACCATCTTCCAGAGTTGGGGATGTAATACCTTTTTCCAAAATCAATCAGTGACAGTTCTGGATCGAATCTCTTTGATGCAAATTGCCAAGGATTAAAAACATTTTCTTGGCTGTATTCAGTTTTTTCGCCAAATGCTGAAAATTCATAGTTACAAACAAGAGTATTTGACTCAATGTCAACGAGCTTGCGGACATTATTTTGGATATCCACAAAGGCAGCAAGAATTTGTC
>JACDGH010000146.1 GCA_013815395.1 Parachlamydiaceae bacterium | reverse complement strand
TCTCTGCGTTCCTCCCCGCCTCTGCGTTTCCCCATAGCCTCTAAAACGTATAAAAGCGGGCTCTCAGCCTCTGCCACAAAGAGCTATAAACCATTTATATCCCACCTAAACCTTCGATAAATACTTTTGTGAACCAATCATCTTCAACAGCTTAGTCCTCAGCGTCTCTGCGTTCCTCTCCGTCTCTGCGTTTTCCCTTAGCCTCTAAAACGTACAAAAGCGGTCTCTCAGCCTCTGCCACCAAGAGCTAAAAACCATTTATATCCCACCAAAACCCTCGATAAATACTTTTGTGAACCAATCATTTTGAATAGCTTAGTTCTCAGCGTCTCTGCGTTCCTCTCCGCCTCTGCGTTTCCCCATAGCCTCTAAAACGTATAAAAGCGGGCTCTCAGCCTCTGCCACAAAGAGCTATAAACTTACAATTCTACAATTCTACCATTCTATCCGATTTTTATAGGCTCGAAATTGACGTAATCACAGGAAACCAAAGTGTAACGCACCCCATTTTTAATTCCAAACATGGGCAATTCCTGCTTGACATTATGAAGATGGCCAAAAGCGCAAAAAGAAATCTTGTATTTTTCTAAGAGAGCTGAAACTCGTGAAGGCGTAAGGTTTGCCCCAATAGGAGGGTAATGAGTCATTGCAATGCGCATTGAAGCGTCGCGAGGAAGGCATTTCAAGCTTAATTCTAGCCGTGCCAATTCCCTTAAAAAGATTTTCTCCATCTCCCCTTGATCATTCTCTACTGCGATTAATTTGTTAGCACGGGGATTGTTCACAAAATTAATGAATTGCTGAAAAGAATATTCAGGAGTGTCCCATAGTCTAGTGCCGGCAATTGCGACATTATTCCAACGAAAGACATTATTTTGAATGACGTGTATAGAAGGAGGTAGAATTTTTTCAACTTTGCTCAGCGAGCTCCACCAAAAGTCATGATTGCCTTTTAACATGACCTTTGTACCCGGCAATGCATCAATCCATTCTAGGTCCACCTTAGCTTCTTCTGCTGTCATTGCCCAAGAAATATCCCCAGGAATTAAAACTAGATCATCGGCTGTAATATTTTTTAGCCAATGAGACCTTATTTTTTCTGGATGATCCTTCCAGCTGTCACCAAATACATCCATTTTTTTGTCCGGAATGCCAAAAGACAAATGCAAATCTGCAAGAGCCCATATGCTCATAAGAAACTCCTATAAAATAAATCCATCGGGAAGAGATGTTCCACGAGGCACGATGATGATGCCGTCGCGGATATAGACCAGTTCGTGATCGAGATCTAGCAAATTATTTTTATTGATCAGCTGCACGTCATTGCCTATATAAGTGCATTTGTCAATGATCGCTTTTTTAATGGTGCAATTTTCTCCGATCTGAAATTGATGCGGCAATCGGCTGGATTTGGTTTGTGGAAGGTAAGAATCGTTTCCCATAATGTAAGTATCGTTAATGCTGGAACCTTTTTGGACCACAGTACGTGGTCCAAGGATACTATGCGTGATTTCTTCAGCCGCCACAATTGCACCTTCGCAAATGATTGAATTGTTGATTTTTGTGCCATAAATTTTAGCACCTGGCAAATTGGTTGGGCTTGTATAAAGTGATTTGGCTTCATTGTAACAATCGAATAGGGGATGAACCTCGGTTAATGCCAAATTAGCCTTATGAAATGATTCAATAGTGCCGATATCTTCCCAGTAGCCTTTATAAATGTAAGCGGCGGCATTACCTTCGGCAACTTTTGTGGGAATGAGATGCTTGCCAAAATCTTCTCTAGAATCTTGCAGCAATAGGTCGATGAGGGCTTTGCGTTTGAAGAGATAAATTCCCATAGAGCCGAGTAAATCCAATGGGGAATTATTGGATTTATGTCCCGCAGGCTTAGTTAAGCGCATGCTATCAATTTCTGTCTTTTCCTGCGGCTTTTCTTTAAATGAAACAATAAAGTCATTCTCATCAACCTGCAAGACGCCCATGCGTTTGGCATCATGATCATCAATAGGCAACGTGGCGATCACCAGATCTGCATCAGTTTTTTGAGCAAAATGCAACATGTCCACAAAATCCATGTTGTACAATTGATCTCCCGACAGAATTAAAAAATATTCGGCAGAAGTGTCTAAAAAGTAATCTAAATTTTGCCTAACGGCATCGGCTGTGCCTTGAAACCATGTTTGACTAAGATGCCTCTCTTCTGCCGGCAATAATTCAATGAAGCCCGAAGAAAATGAACTCATACGATAGGTTTTAAAGATATGTTGATGTAGCGAGCTCGAAAGAAACTGAGTGATCACATAAATTTGATGACAGCCGGAATTAAGGGCATTAGAGATCGGAATATCTATTATGCGATAACGTCCCCCGAAACATAAAGCGGGTTTGCTGACAGATTTTGTTAGAGGAAACAGGCGTGTACCTCTACCCCCACCCAAAATAATTGTCGCCACATCTTTAATAGATTTTGCATGCGCGTGGTGGGACTGATGTGAGTGATGCGTTGAGGTTGGCATATTTTTTAATATTGTAGTCATAATGTTAGTGTTTTCCATTATATGCGTTGTTAGCTCTACATCTTTATTTCTCTCTAATTTTTTCATTCTATCAGCTTTCATTTGATTTGGCTAGGTTCATTTTCTTTGGTATTCCAAAATAAGATATACTGTTTGGAACCAGGTACAATGGCGAACCATTCCGTAATTTAATGTGTAAATAAGTAATTCAAATTAATTAATTTTTTTAAAAATATTTATAAATATTTACAAAAAACTTGATTTATATAATTAAAACTGATATTATACTTCTATAAACAAATTATATTGTTTACAGGTTTTGCAAAAAATATCCCTAAATTAAGGAGAAAATATGATTCCATCAGCCACAATTAAATTCGATTTAAGTCCTGAAGATAAAAAGTTTTTACGCATCAATCCTAAGCAAGAGAGTTTTACTACTAGTGAATTAGAGGCGATGGCAAGAATTGTTAAAATGGCTTTGCCAACTACTGAAAATAGAGAAACTAGCAACTGGGAAGCTTCTGCTTTGTATGAAAAAGCTGCTTATTTTGTAGATTTTTTTCATGTAGGCGAAAATGCTCAGGTCCATGCAAAAAAAATGCATAACGAGGATTTATTAGCTAGAATCAATATTGCCTTAGGACAATTAAAATAGAAGTAGTTAATTTCTATTGAATTAAATAATTAAATTGGAGCATCTAATGAATATTAAAATTATATTAACTGCATTTTTATTTTTATCCTTTTTTACCGTTTCTTCAGTTTCAGCAGATATAGTTACCCAAGATCCGGATGTTGTAAATGTCATGACCTTTAATATTCGCGTATCGGATGCTCCTGATGCAGGGGTGCGGCATTGGACAAAAAGAAGGCCTTTTGTAGAAAGCATTATTAATCAAAAAATTAGTGAAGCCAAACTTAATGAATTGACTATGCTCGATTTCGTAGGATTGCAAGAAGCTAATTGGTCAGAAATGACAATTTTTAATCAAACTGTCTCCGGCAATCAGCAGCACACCACGAAAGGCAATATGGGTTATATCAACTTTGGCGAATCGGTGAAGCTTTTTTATCGCTCTGATCGTTGGGTGCTTGATGATTTTGGTGTTTTTGAAATTGGCTCGGACCAGTGGGGACGAAGAATTGTTGGATGGGCGCATTTTTTAGATATGAATGCTTCTGGACGCGGAATCTACGTCTTAAATACCCATTGGCCGGTACATGGAAATATTAAAGGGGAGCGCGTTACTGAGTGGATAACTAACCGTGCTGAAAAAAAACATCCAGTTGTTATGATGGGAGATTTTAATAATGCCTCAAGCGATCATGGCTTTTTTCATAATGCTGAAAAGAATGTGGACATGGTAAGTGCTTACACTAAGCTGAGTAATCCTGTGCCCCAGGAGCAATTAGCAACTTTAGGAACTCATAGTCACTTTAGTAATAGTTGGACAGGTTCTCGTATTGATCAGTTATTTGTTAGTAGTGAAAAAATGAAAGGGATTGCCTTCCCTCTGCAAATAAAGCATACCGAAATTATTCACTATCCCTCTAAGAAAAGCGGCGATGCTAGTGCTATCGCCTCTGATCACTTTCCTGTATTTATGCAGCTAAAATTTGGATCATAGATTGCCTCCAAGAGCTCAGGCTGCAGTTGCCCTTTCAGGTTCACTGCAGCCTGAGCCCTTTTAAGGCTGACAGGGAATAGAGAAAAATAGACAATTTGCGTTTGCCGAAGCCCCTGGAGTGCGTCGGCTCCGCCGCGCTCTTTAATTCAGGAGATCACTTTAGGCGTCCTAGCATATACTATAAAGTGATAAAAGCTTAAAATCTTATTGCTAAACCTTGTATTTCGCTACAGCTGATCTTCTGAATTAAAAGGCGCGGCAGAGCCGACGCACTCCAGGGGCTTCGCCAAAGATATATTATCTATTTCCTTCTATTTTCTGTCAGACCCTCCACATCAATCACTTTCAACCATTTACTTTATATACTGTTGCACGATAGGGAAGTGGCGGCCAACTGAAAAAGCTTTTTCAGAGACCCTTAAACCAGGAGCGGCTTGCTGCCGCTTATATTCATTAGCATGAATACGCTTGATAAGGTCCTGTACTATAGGCAATGGATAAGAAAAACGGCGGGAGATCTCTTCCGGAGATTGATGTTCTTCAAGGTAAGCTTGAAGAACAGTGTCAATAATGGCATAGTCCGGTAAGGAATCGCTATCCTTTTGATTAGGTCTGAGCTCTGCTGAAGGGGATTTAGAGATAGTATTCCAAGGGATGACGATCTGCTGGCGATTAATCCATTCGGCTAAAGCATAAACTTGTTGTTTTGTGACATCATTAATCACAGCAAGACCACCACACATGTCGCCGTATAATGTAGCATAGCCCATGGCCATTTCACTTTTATTGCCGGTGCTAAGGACGATGTAACCGAGTTTATTTGAAATAGCCATCAAAATCATGCCGCGGATGCGGGCTTGCAAGTTTTCTTCAGCCGTATTAACGGAAAGTCCTTCAAAATAAGGTGATAAAAGTTCTAAATAGCTATTAAAAGGATTTTCTATAGAAATTTGATGCGTCTCAATACCTAGATGCTCTGCCAGCTTCAAAGCATCCTCAATGCTTCCTTCTGAGGAATAACGAGATGGCATCAGAATTCCTAAAACATTTTCCTTCCCTAAAGCTTCTACAGCCAGATATGCTACCAGAGCAGAATCAATGCCACCTGAAAGACCTAAGCAAGCTTTGGAAAAAGAAGATTTCTTAAAATAATCGCTAATGCCAAGTACCAAGGCATGATATAAATCTTCAATCGGATCGATTTCCAAATTTTTCGGGACAGAAACTAGCGAAGTGTCTACTAACAGAAAATCTTCTTGAAAGCCTTTTGCAAAATCGACTAGCTGACCCTGTGCATTAACATAAAGGCTATAGCCATCAAATATTAAGCTATCATTGCCTCCCACCTGATTACAAAACACCAAGGGACATTTTAAAGTGATAGCTGCTTTAGCACAGACTGATAAGCGCAGCGGAAACTTACCTTGGCTAAAGGGGGAAGCTGAAAGATTAATCGCTAAATCAGGCTTTTTTTCGATAAGTTCATTGATCGGATCGCGCTGATAGGAAGAATATTTAAGTAAATCGCTATGCTGCCAGATATCTTCGCAGATAGTGATGGCGACATTACTGCCGGCAATGTGCCACAAGCGAGTGTCGGTAGCAGGTTCAAAAAAACGTCTTTCATCGAAAACATCATAAGTCGGCAGCAACATCTTATCTTGGAAGCCCAGTAAGAAGCCATTTTCTATGATCGCCGCACTGTTATAGATCGGCTTTTCCCCCACCTGCGCATTTTGGCGAGGTAGGCCTATAATGACAGAAATTCCTACGGAAGCTAAAATAATGCCTTGCAGGGCATGATTGATGTCAGCAATGAAATGAGGTAAAAGCAACAAATCTTGAGGAGGATAGCCACAAAGTGATAATTCTGGAAAGACAACAATGTCGGCACGTTGTTGTCTAGCATGTTCTATGCCCTTTAAAACTTTGAGGGTATTCCCGGATATATCACCGATGATTGGATTAATTTGAGCTAAAATCAGGCGCATATATCTCTTTGTTAGTTTCCAAAATCGTCGAGGATAATGCTTTCGCGAGGCACGCCATAGTCATCCAACATTTTTAAGATGCTCTTATTATGAAGCGGGGGGCCACATACATAGAACAGGCATTCTTCAGGAGCATCCATTTGTTTAAGTCGGCCTTGTTCAAATGCCCTAAAAAGGAAATTTGTTTTAAGTGGATCTTT
Source organism: Parachlamydiaceae bacterium (assembly GCA_013815395.1). Classification (GTDB taxonomy): domain Bacteria; phylum Chlamydiota; class Chlamydiia; order Chlamydiales; family Parachlamydiaceae; genus JACDGH01. The sequence goes on along the minus strand of JACDGH010000146.1, from coordinate 321 downwards.
AACTGGCCAGCCGGCAGCGATATCTTCCGGCAAAGGTTCGGAAAGAACCAGGTGATATTTAAAGTTGGGGTAAGCTTTCGCCAGATTCTCATAATCTTCCTGGTAGATGTTTTCGCGCAACGAGCGCGCCCCATACCACATTGAAACTTGCCGCTTAGTTTTTTCCGTATTAAATAAATGTAAAATGTGGCTACGGCCGAATGAAGAACCCGCTCCGCCGATCAGGAAAATCACTTCGCGGTCGTCGTTCACCATGAAAGATTCTCCGTAAGGTCCCGACAAGTGAACTTTATCTCCAGGCTTCAAGGAAAAAGTGTAGCT
>JACDGH010000145.1 GCA_013815395.1 Parachlamydiaceae bacterium | reverse complement strand
GCTCTACGTGCATTAGGAGCTAAAATTGATTATCTTGCTAAAGAAGGTCAGCTGCCTTTAAAAATTCTTTCCTCTTCCTTAGACTTGAGAAGCGAAGTGACCATCGACGCTTCGATGAGCAGCCAGTTTCTTTCTGCATTACTTATGATTTCTTTTTTTCTGGAAGGGTTAAAAATTCTCCCTAGTGCTCCACTTATGTCTAAACCCTATATTGAGATGACAATCAGTGCGATGCGAGAATGGGGGGTAAATGTGGTACAGATGGAAGATGGAAGTTATTATATCCCTTCCGGCCAGTATTATCAAAAAAGTCAATATGTGATCGAAGGGGATTTCTCTAGTGCTGGATATTTTTTTGCAATTGCTGCTCTCACTCAATCTACAATTACAATAAAAAATCTAAATCCATGCTCAGCTCAAGCGGATCGAAAATTTTTAGAGATATTAGCGAAAATGGGCAATGAAATTGAGTTTCAAGATGATGGGATAACTCTTATAGGTAAACAAATTAGCTCACTATCCTTAAACATGGAGGATTGTCCCGATCAGGTGCAAACAATGGCCGTTTTAGCTGCGTTTGCAAAGGGAGTGACAATCATTTCGGGGGTGCGTTCGTTGCGCCTCAAGGAGACTGAACGTGTGTTAGCACTTAAAATTGAATTGATGAAAATGGGTATTAAAACAGAGGATACGCACGATACATTAACCATTTTTGGAGGCAATCCGCATGCAGCAACTATTGACACCTACGGTGACCATCGCATGGCGATGGCATTTGCCATAGCTGGCACAAAATTACTAGGCATGAAAATTTGTCATCCTGAAGTGGTTAATAAGACCTTTCCCCTTTTTTGGGATACATTAAAACAGCTTAATCCATTGCTTTATGAACTTAAGCGCTAGAAATTTTAGGTCGATATGAAAATTATTTTGATTGGTTTTATGGGTTCTGGCAAATCTACCGTATCCAAACAGTTAGGCTTGCTTCTCAAACAACCAGTAATTGAGATGGATGAACTTGTACTCCATAAAACAAGCGCGAAAAATATGCATGAAGTCTTTTCTAAAGGTGGGGAATTGCTTTTGCGGGAAACAGAAATTGCGCTTGCTCAGGAATATGCCTCTATAGAAGAAGATATGATTATTTCAACTGGCGCTGGCGTAGTATTGAACAAAATTACTTTAGACTACTTAAAAGCGCCTTGCGATCAAATTTTTTTCTTGAATGCATGTTTTGAAACTATTGCCGAGCGTTTGGTTGATGACAAGTCACGTCCGCTATTTAAAAATATTTTTGAGGCAAAATCTTTATATCAATTTCGGCAGCCGCTTTACTTGAAGTATGCCGATCAAATCATTAATGTAGATAATAAATCGATCGAGGATGTTGCTTTGGAAATTGCTAAATCTCAAATTTGTACAAATTCGAAAAATCAGGAAAGGTATGGCGAGTAATTCTTTTGGAAACATTTTTAAAATTACTACCTGGGGAGAATCGCATGGTAAAGCAATTGGGGTAGTTATTGATGGATGTCCAGCTGGACTAGAAATCAGTGATGATGACATTAATGTTGCCTTGGCTATGCGTGCTCCCGGCAGAAATCCTTATACTTCACCAAGGAAGGAGGCTGACAGGGCTGAAATTCTCTCAGGGGTATTTGAAGGCAAAACAAGCGGAACACCTATTTCTATTATTATTCCAAACAAAGATGCGGATTCTAGCAAATATGAGCCGATCAAAGATTTACTTAGACCGGGACATGCCAATTATACTTATTTGGAAAAATATGGAATTTTTGATTACAGGGGAGGGGGGCGCTCTTCTGCGCGCGAAACAGCTTGTCGTGTGGCTGCGGGTGCTATTGCTAAAAAGTTTTTAGAGTATCACGGCATTCAATTGACAGCATACATTAAGCAAATTAGTACGGTCATAGCCCCCATTTATGCGAACAATAGCGCACTTTTGCGCACCTTAACTCATGAAAGCCCTATATTCTGTCCAGATGCCCAGGCAACTTCTGCTATGATTACTTTAATTGAAAAAGCAAAGGTGGAAGGGGAATCTTTAGGTGGAATTATTGAATTTATTGTTTTAGCAGTCCCTGCAGGACTTGGTGATCCGATTTATGAAAAATTAGAGGCTAACCTTGCATATGCTATGATGAGTTTGCCTGCCACCAAGGGGTTTGAGATAGGCTCGGGATTTCAATCTGTAACCATGACCGGGTCTGAACATAACGACCTATTTACTAAAGAACTCAATAAGGTGCAGACACAAACAAATTATGCCGGAGGAACTCTAGGCGGGATTTCTACAGGCATGCCGATAATTGGAAGAGTGGCTTTTAAGCCTACCTCGAGTATTGCAAAATCACAGGAAACCCTTACAATTTTAGGGGAACAGGCCACGATCAAGCTTCCTGAGGGATCGAGGCATGATCCTTGCGTTGCCATTCGAGCTGTCCCGATTGTAGAGGCGATGGCTGCATTAGTAATTGCTGACGCAATCCTTTTAAATAGATGTGCCAAACTATGATACAAAGATTTTTTTGTACAATTCCTAACGTTTCTAATGCATACGAAATTGAAATTGGGCGCGGAATATTAAATTCACAAATAAAATATTTAAGCAATCTAGCCTCAAGATTTGCAATTATTACAGATGACATCGTTGCACCATTATATGGAAAAAAGTTGGAGAAACTGTTATCTTCATCGGGTTTGAAGGTCAATTTATTTTCTTTTCCCAGCGGAGAACAGCACAAAACGCGCACCACGAAAGAACTTTTGGAAAACAATTTGTTTGAAAAGGGATTTGGGCGTGATTCTTGTGTGATCGCCTTAGGTGGGGGTGTAGTCACTGACATCGCAGGGTATCTGGCGGCCACCTATTGCCGCGGAATTCCTCTCGTAATGATTCCTACTTCGCTTCTAGGAATGGTGGATGCAAGCATAGGCGGTAAAACAGGTGTCAATGTCTCTTATGGCAAAAATCTTCTTGGATGCATCTATCATCCTAAAAAAGTGGTTATTGATATACTTACTCTAAAGAGTTTGCCTAAGTATGAATTTGCTAATGGCGTTGTAGAGATGATTAAACATGGTTTAGTCGCAGATCATCATTTATTTGAATACCTTGAAAATAATGCCCTTCAACTTTTAGCATTAGATTTGGATGTGGTTGAGAAGGCGATTTTTGAAAGCTGCCGCATCAAGAAAGAAATTGTGGAACAAGATGAAAGAGAGCGCGGAAAAAGACATCTTTTGAATTTTGGTCATACCATTGGGCATGCCTTAGAAAATTTAACTCATTATACTCTTTCGCATGGAGAAGCTGTGGCTATTGGACTTTTAGTCGAAAGTTATTTGTCACTAAAGCTTAAAGTGCTCGACTCCGAATCGTTTGAAAGAATAAAAAGAATTCTTATTCAGTATGATCTGCCTTTGAAATTACCCTTTCAATTTCCAATATCACGCATTCTGGAAGCCATGGCTTTTGATAAAAAATCGATCAAAGGGCAAGCGCGATTTGTGACTATTGAAAAGATTGGTTCACCCCAAATCACGGACTCCAGTTACTGTGTCCACGTGGAAGAAATTTTGGTTAAGGAAGCCTTACAATGGATGAATGATGATCTGTATAGTTATTAAAGGTCCAACTTTTGAAGAAGCTTATGAACAGATTAGACAAGCTATTGCTTATTCTGATTTAGTGGAATTACGTCTCGATTACTTCAATTCACTGGATTTAGAGGCCCTTAAAATTTTGCGAAATGAATTTACTATTCCAATGATTTTTACTCTAAGGAGTCAAGCGCAGGGGGGCAACTACACACAAACAGAAGGAAATCGATTAGCTGACATACTCCTTCTGTTAGCATTAAAACCAGAATATTTCGATTTAGAAAATGACATTTTACCTCAATTTTTTGAAGAGCTTTCTAAATACCCGGAGGTTAGGCTAATCCTTTCTTACCATAATTTTAAAGAGACTCCAGACAATTTAGAAATGATATATCAGGAAATGCAAAAAATTCCTGCATTTTTATATAAAATTGCAGTGACCGCCAATAATTGTATAGATGCTTTAAAATTGATCTGCTGGGCAAGAAAGCCTCATACTAGATTGATCGCTATAAGCATGGGGGGGCATGGACAAATTAGCCGAATTCTTGCTCCTTTAATGAAATGTGCGATCACTTATGCCTCCTTAAAAGATGATCAAATTTCTGCCCCCGGACAACTTTCAGCCAAAACACTTATCGAAAGATATCATCATAAGAGGTTAAACCCTAACACTCTACTCTATGGTTTAATAGGTGACCCTGTTGATTTAAGCATTAGTGACAAGACGCATAATGCCTTATTTGCAAGCTTTGATTTAGATGCTGTCTATATTAAAATTCAAGTTCGACCAGAAGAGCTTCATGACTTCTTACAATTTGCAAAAAAAATGCCTTTTCAGGGGTTGAGTGTCACAATGCCCTTAAAAGAACACGTGCTTGCTTTTCTTGATGACATTAATCCTCAAGCTATTGACATCGGAGCTGTTAACACCCTTTATTTTAAAGCAAATAAGGTCTTAGGATTTAATACGGATGGATTTGGAGCATTAAATGCAATTGAGAAGTTGTGTCTTGTTAATGAAAAACGGATCGTAATTATTGGTGCAGGTGGTGCTGCCAAAGCGATTGCCTATGAGGCATGTCAAAGAGGTGCGATTGTTACTATTGCCAATAGAGATGCTGAAAAGGCGCTTCAACTTGCAAAATCTTTAAATTGTGTGGGTGTAGGGATAGAAGATATGCAAAATTGTTACGAAGCAGGGTATGATATTTTAATCAACTGCACTTCTGTTCCTCTACCTATATCCCCTGATTATATTCTGCCTCACGCTATTATCATGGATATTGTAACTAAACCCCGCGAAACTGAATTTTTAAAACAGGCCCTGCGTAAAGAGTGTAGGGTCATTTATGGTTATCACATGTTTATCGAGCAGGCATTGGGTCAGTTTAATTTATGGTTTGAAAATCGCTATATAAATGTAGAAGGAAAAAGAATGATGGAAAATGAGGTGATTCGAGCCCTTTCTTAAAAAATATTAGGGTCGCGTTGACCCTAATATTTAGCACGATATTATTTTTTAAGATAATATCGTGCTGCATTTTTTTACAAATGGTGCTTATTATTCAACAATAATGACGCCTATTGTGGCATTGGATCCAGGCACTTTTTCTCCGAATTCCCAAGTGTCACGGGCATTACTGCAAGTCAATCCTTCTGTCAATAAAAATCTTACTTCATAAATTCCAGCTTTCTCTGGAGCTTTTAGCTTAAAGCGTGTTTTTCCGTGGGAATCCCAAACGCCGACATTATGTGTAAGGCAATCTTGTGGGCCTTCTCCTTTAATTCCAATAACTAAATGGTTTAAATGAAAAGTTGCAAGATCGTCCGATTTAATACGGTATTTAAGTGAGCCATGGAGTTCATCACCAGGTGCTGCAAAAACAACTTTATCACCATCATGTAGGTGTACATGAGAAATCTTAACAGGGCCATAAGTAATTTCGTCAGTAATTAAACCTAACCATGGCGCTTTCTCAAAATATGAATTTAAATCACTTTTGGCGTTATCTGTGATCGAAGCTAGCAAAGGTGAAGCACTTAATGCTAAAAAGGCAGCAGCAAAAAGTTTTAGGAAAAATGTTGATTTTTTTTGATTAAATAGTTTCATGTGACCTCCGGTCAATTAATTAAGGTTTATAATAAAATGCATTTTAGTTTAATAAGCTAAACACAACTACTACATAAATTAAATTTGACACATTGATTTTAATCTTAGCTAGGCCAAGAAATAGTGTGACATCTAAGATAAACCACTATATTAATAATATGGTTTAACATAATAGTTAATAGTTAAGCAAAGCTTGTTTTAAATAGAGCTCAAGTTTTTTTTGAGCTATATAATAATGGTGAACTCGTTTCTTTCAGCATTAATCTGAAAAATAGAGTATTTTTGAAAGTTTTAGAAGATTGTTTTTTTAAATCAGAAATAACATCATAGGAGTACATTATAAATGATATCATCTCTGTATTGACAGCTTTTTTTATTTTTGTGAAATTAAGATTTTTCATTTTGTAATCCTCTTAACTTATCTTAGGTGATTGTTAAATCGTCTCGATATCCAGAATTATAAAAGCATAAACAAAATAGGTCAACCATTTTTCTTATTATTTTTTAATAGTGATGTAATTAAAAACAAGATTTGATAATCATTAAACCTTATTTTAGTTTATAAAAAAAGAGAATAGAATGAGTTATTGGTTCGAGGGAAAGGTTTGGGGGTGTTAAGTCGTTAAATCCGTTTAAAAATATATCTCAGAGTGTTTAATTTGCATAAGATGAGTAATTTAGCGGTAGTCGATCAGAAGCATAGGCTTGGGCAAGGACAAGGACAATCATTATTGTCATCCAAAATAGCGCTATTTGGCAATGGTAAATAAGTTGTATTGAGCTTTTGTGTAGTCTGTAAGGCTAATTTAAGTTCTTCCTTTCCTAAGATTGGAGGCCTTTTTCCATTAAAAATCAGGGATTTTTCTTCTTTTTCTATATTCATTTTCTTTGGTCGAGGGAGGGGTGTAGAATTCGATTCTTTTAAGGTGGCTATAGG
>JACDGH010000144.1 GCA_013815395.1 Parachlamydiaceae bacterium | reverse complement strand
ATCACTAAAGAGGTTATTTTAATGTTATTGCTAGCCGCACTTGAAATTTCCTTGCAAATCTGGTTAGCATTTTTAATAACTTTTAATCGGAGATCATGTGTTTTATTTAAAGTTTTAATTAAAGGATAGCTGCCTATTTCAATTTTAAAATCTGGAAAATCAAAGATTCTATTTAATGATAAGGCTTTATTAGGATCATATTCATTTATAAGATAAAGTAGTTTTGGACGAGGATCCTTTGGTTCAAATTGCAGGGCCGAGTCACCAAATTCATGTTGCACCCCGGCCTCTATTGAAGCAAATGTTTGAGTGGGTATATAAGGAGCTTTATAAAAAGGTTTGTAAATATTCATTATACTTGTAGCTCTTTCAAAACTATAAGGTTCATCAGAGCTAATGATCATAGTCGGTTCAAAGTCATTAAGATTTGTTGCGATGTATGTGGGATAATTTTTATATATTGCATAAGCAAAACCAGCAGAAGCAATGATAAGAATATTTAGCATAATATTATTGATTTTTTTTTCTTTGACTTCTCTTGTTTCCACTCCAGTAGAAAAAGCATTTAAAGGGTGAAAAAGAATATTTTTTAAAGATTGAATTACAGGCATCAATTTCTCCTTTATATTATAAAAATAATACTATTATAATTAAATAATATTATTAATAAATATTATAAAGGCTAACAGATTTAAAATCAATACAAAATTTCTACAAACATTTTTTATTAAAAGTTTTTATGTTGACTCAAAAGTAAAAATAGTATAATATAAACATTTTACATAATATTTTCTACTTTACGGATTTAATGATGAATAATCTTAGTATGTCTGATTTGTCTTATATTATGAATTCATTTGAAACTAAAAAATTATTAAATCAAATTATTGAAAATGGCAATTTGACTTTAGCGAAGGATAAAGCACCAGCTTGGCAAAAGAAAGCAATTGATTATGGTTCAGCCGGAATTACAGGATTAGCCACGGCAGCAGTGGTTGCCTTTTTCACTCATTTAAACGGCTCTCCTCAGGGTTCTTTTATTTTTCCTATGATGCTTGGTTCCGGCTCTCAAATCCTAAGATTTGGAGCTGACAAACTACGTTTTCCTCTTAGAAATCGATTACAAACAATCATTACTAACTTTAAAAATAATACCAATCAAAATGGTATAGAAATTGCTAACAAGCTCGAAACAATTAAAAAAGCTGCAATTAACTACGCTTTATTTAGTAGTTACGATGATGTTTGTCTAGGGGCTACTCTCTTGGCAAGTGCAGCGTCAGTTCGATTAGGTGAAATGGACTATTTACCTAAAGGCGTGAGTGTTGCACTATTGGCTACGGGTATTGTGGGAACAGCAGCCCTCTCTCGTTATCAGTACATGAATAAAGGCCTGGAACTTCAAAAAGTCAATCAGAAAGTCAGTCAAAAGGTTGACGAATGCCTGAAAATGTTAGAGGATCCAACGAAAAAGTTGCAGATGTCGCTGATCAACGCCTAAAAACATTGATTTTCAATAAGTTATAGGTTTTCTTATCGATGTTATAGAGGTTTTAGGTGGAATTCAACACCTAAAACTTTTATGAATTTATATCTATCCCACGTTTCTTATTTCAGTTTTCACTGCATTTCCTATTCCTTTTCCTATTCCATTTTTATGTTTTTTGAGCTAAACTTTAGCTCTATTTATTCTGTTCGGATTATTGGCCTTGTTATCCTTAACAAGGAAAACTTCGGTCATTGAATACCTCTCTGTGATCTCTGTGGTAAAAAAATCTGCCACAGAGATCACAGAGAGGTATTCAATGACCGAAAAGGTGAACAAGGCCCTAAAAGCATCCCTCCCCCAGCCGGGGGAAAACTTTAATAGCCCCGGGTGGAGCGATTAGCGGAACCCGGGGTTTAGATATTAAATAGAAATGCGCCCCGGCAGAGGCGCAAAAAAGAGACAACGAGGTTAACAATGACCCACACCTTTAAAGTACATCAATTTCACCTTGTATGGTCTACAAAAAATCGTCGAAATTTTATTGAAAAAAGTTTTCAAAAACGACTTTATGACTACATGAGAGAGATTATTAAAAAACATAAGGGCTATTTATTAGAAATTGGTGGAATTACTAATCATGTGCATCTTCTCATCATCAAATTTCTTATGATCCTCGGTTCGTTTTTGGATAATGGCTTTTTGAGCAACAGCTTTCTTGCGCCCCTACCGGGGCGCATTTCATTTTATTATCTAAACCCCGGGTTCCGCTAATCGCTCTACCCGGGGCTATTAACGTTTCCCCCCGACTGGGGGAAGGATGCTTTTTTACGGCCTTGTTCACCTTAACAAGGAAAACTTTCGGTCAATATATACGAATTATAGGAATTAAAAAATATGTCTGCTCGTCATGCGTCTGTACTTCTCCAAGAAGTTTTGCATTATTTTGAAGATTGCTCAATTCGCTACTTCGTGGATGGCACATTAGGCGCTGGGGGGCACTCTGAGGCTATTCTTAAAGCTCATCCTGAAATTGAACTATTAATTGGTGTCGATCAGGATCCCGTTGCGCGAGCTATCGCAGAAGAACGTTTAGCCCCTTGGGGTAGCAAAGTTCGAATTGTTACCGGAAATTTTGTTGATTTAGCTAAACATCTTTCCGCTTTAGGTATCCAGTACGTAGATGGGATTCTTCTCGATATTGGCGTTTCTTCGATGCAGTTTGATATGCCTGAAAAAGGGTTCAGCTTCATGCGGGATGGTCCGCTGGACATGCGTATGGATCCCACCAAAGAGCTCACAGCTGCCTACATCGTTAATCATTGGTCGGAACACGATTTAGGTAGGATCTTTCGAGATTATGGGGAAGAAAAGCGCTGGCGCGCTGCCATGTATGCAATTGCCAATGCTAGAAAAGTTGCACCTATCACAACGACTTTTGAATTGGCCGCGGCGTTAAAAGAAGCCTTAAAGCCGCACCCTTATAAAAGAGAAATTCATCCCTTAACACTTGTATTTCAAGCTCTGCGTATAGCTGTAAATGCTGAGTTAGAATCACTAGAATCCATTATTCCCGTGGCTATAGAAAAATTAAATACAGGTGGACGTCTTAGTGTGATTAGTTTCCATAGTTTAGAAGATCGGATTGTGAAAAATGCAATTCGCTTTGCGGCTAGTGATAAAATGGATACGTCGGGACTCGGGGGTGGTTTATTTTTAGATAAGGAGCCTATTGTTAACATCTTGACGAAAAAGCCCATAACGCCTACCACAGAAGAAATTGAAGTAAACCCCAGAAGTCGCAGCGCTAAACTCCGCGTTATTGAAAAAAGATGAAATTAAAAAAACAACCCATCAACAAATGTTCTACAAAGTCTTTTCTGCTCTCTTTGCGCTTCTTTGTTTGCATTTTTGTCGCCGGAATAGCTTTGTTTGCCTATATTGATAAGCAAAATGAACTGACCGAACTCAGGCTTGCTTTACCCGCCCTAGCTAAAAATGTGCGAAGCATTCAAGAAGAAAATACACGATTAAAATACGAAATAGAAAGCTTCGAGAGCCCTATTCATTTGATGGAACTCATGCGCAAACCTGAATTTGGTCATCTAAAATACCCTTATATTAAAGATGAGATCTTTTTGGAAATTGATAAAGTATAGTAAGAATATGGCAAGAGCGCAAAACGACCCCCCAAATTTCAAAGATAGCAAACGGTTGCTTTACCTCTCTCTTCTCATTTTTGCGCTATTTGCAGTACTTGTGGCTCAATTCTATCAAATTCAAATTGTCGACGGAGAGCGTTGGACTAAAGAGGCCGATCGGCAACATTATTTTATTGTTAAAGAACCTTTTCGGCGTGGCGTCTTCATTTCTAATACTGCTGTCAAAAAAGGACATAGCGAAGCCCCTCAAAGTCTCGCCATTGATGTCCAAAAGTTTCATCTGTATGCTGATCCTGTAGCTATTCCTCCAGAGCATCTTTTAGTTGTTGCGCGTCGAGTTTCTGCAATACTAGATCTTAAAGCGCCGGAACAGCTGCTCCTCAAACGCCAATTACAAAAAAAAACTCGTAGTCGTAAGCTGGCTATGTGGCTCGATAGAGAAAGTCGCGATGCCATTACCCAATGGTGGCTGCCTTATGCTCGAAAAAATAAGATCCCTCGCAATGCTTTATTTTTTTTAAATGATTATCAGCGCTCCTATCCTTTTGGTAAATTATTGGGGCAAGTGTTGCATACAATTCAAAGTACCAAAGATGAAGTTACGGCTCAAGCTTTACCCACAGGTGGGCTTGAACTGTATTTTAATCAATATCTCAAAGGCAAGCAAGGTCGAAGCCGTCTCATGCGCTCACCTCGAAATTCGCTAGAAACTGGAGAGGTGATTAGCGCTCCTCAAAATGGCTCAAATATCCACCTCACCATCAACCACTGTTTACAAGCAATTGCCGAAGAAGAGGTTGCTAAAGGGGTAAAAAAAAGCAAAGCGAAAAGTGGTTGGGCAGTCATGATGGACCCTTATACGGGGGAAATTTTAGCCCTCGCTCAGTATCCCTTTTTCTATCTTTCAGAATACCAAAAGTTTTTTAACGATAAAAATTTAATAGAACATACTAAAGTAAAAGCGATCACCGATGCCAATGAGCCAGGCTCAATTATGAAACCTATCACACTGGCTATCGCTTTGAAAGCCAATGAAGAGCTTGCTTTGCGCAAAGAGAAGCCTCTTTTTGATCCACTGGCTATGATTCCCACTTCAAACACCCATTTTCCTGGTCGAAGAAAGCCTCTGGCAGATACTCATCCGCATAAATTTCTTAACATGAATATGGCTCTCTGGAAATCTTCGAATGTCTATATGGCCCGACTTGCAGAAAAGATTGTAAGTACTTTTGGTAATGACTGGTATAGAAATAGTTTGCAAAAATCCTTTGGCTTTGGTCAAAAAACGGGCATCGAACTACCTTCAGAAAGTATTGGACTTCTGCCCACGCCTGGAAAAAAGCATCCTAATGGTGCTCTTGAGTGGTCTCAAGCTACCCCATATTCGTTGGCTATGGGACATAACATTCAAGTCAGCAGCTTGCAAATACTCAGAGCTTTTGCTGTTTTTGCTAATGGTGGTTTTCTGGTTGAACCGACACTTGTCAGAAAAATTGTAAGGTCTGCACCGGATGGTTCAGAAGAGGTATTGGTTGATAATACTAAAGCAGAAAGAAAAGAGCAATTCCCGCGTGTGATATCTCCAGCAATCACAAAAGCAGTGCTCAAAGCTATGAAATTTACGACAAAACCTGGTGGCACAGCCCGCCGTGCCGATATTTTGGGATATACTGAAGCAGGAAAAACAGGAACTGCAGATAAAGCCATTAATGGCGCTTATTCTCCGAAACACGTATGCTCTTCATTTGTAGGAATAGTGCCTGCCAATAACCCCTTATTTGTTCTTGTTGTTTCTATGGATGAACCTGAATATGGATATGAGCCAGGGATAGGTAAAAAACATCATGGAGGCACTTGCGCAGCGCCTGTTTTTCGCGAAATAGCTAAAAATTCTCTGGAATATTTAGGCATTTCTCCAGATGATCCTTACGGCTATCCGCTCAGTGACCCGCGTTACGATGCTAGCAAAGCTGATTGGCTGCCTGAAACCCGTCAATTGCAAGAAATATATGATAAATGGAATAGTTCTACCAAACATTGAATAAGGTTCGATAAGGCATAATGAAACTAAAAAAATTACTAAAAAATCTTGCGATTAGTCAAGTCAAGGGTTCTAAAGATTTGGAGATCACTGGTGTGTGTGCCAATTCAAAGTTGGTGGCTCCAGGTAATTTATTTATTGCTAGAAAAGGGAATACTGACGATGGTTCTGCATTCATTCCCGAAGCGCTTGCTGCGGGAGCCGTGGCTGTATTGACAGATATCTATGATCCCTTTATCAAGCATGAAGTGACTCAATTGATTCACCCAGATGTCGCTTCCATTGAAGGCTTGCTTTCAGCACATTACTATCAATTTCCCTCAGCGGAGCTGTACATGGTTGGAATAACTGGCACTAATGGAAAAACTACGACTTCTTTTCTTATTAAACATCTTTTAGACGCAGTTAAAAGTAGTTGTGGACTCATTGGTACCATTGAATACATTATTGGACAGCATCGTTATCAAGCCACACGTACCACACCGGATGTTTCTACCAATCAAAAAATGCTGCGTGAAATGGTGATTCAAAATTGCCAAAGTGCCGTAATGGAAGTGACTTCACATGCTCTCGATCAAAAACGGGTGGATAATATTGACTTTGATGTAGCGGTTTTTACTAATCTTACTCTGGATCATCTTGACTATCACCAAACCATGGAAAGTTACGCCGCAGTCAAAAGCCAGCTGTTTTCCTCTTTAGACCCATCTAAAAATAAAATTCACCATTCGTTCTCAAAAAGAGCTATCATCAATATTGACAATCCATGGTATTCCAAAATGCTTGAAGGATGTCAGGCCAAGGTGCTTACTTATGGTTTATCGAAAAATGCAGATCTTAGGGCCACAGATATCGTCCTAACTTCGACTGGAACTACGCTTACCTTGATCTATCAAGGGGAAAAAGGGGAGCTTAAATGGCCCTTAGTGGGGCAATTTAATGTTTATAATTGCTTAGCAGCCACTGCAGTGGGATTGGTCCGCAATATACC
>JACDGH010000143.1 GCA_013815395.1 Parachlamydiaceae bacterium | reverse complement strand
CCTAAATATCGTTAAATTTAATTAAGCTCTTCAGGCATGAAAAAATCAGCCAAGAAGATTTGACAGGTGTTATCAGCACCTCTTTTGGAGGTCCACATCATTTTTTGACCATCTAGCGTAAAAGCTGGTAATCCATCGAAATTACTATGATGTGTTAATCTGCAGCAAGCCCCACTTTCTATATTCATGCCATAAATTTCGTAATGCATATGTCCATGCAGAGAAGTGGTAAAAGCAATTACTTTACCACTGGGATGCCAATAGGGGGCCCAATTAACTGAATGATTATTGGTTAATTGACGTTCATGAGTGCCATCCGCATTAATTACATAGATTTGTAAGTAGTGGCGCCTCTGTCGATCTGACCTAAAAATAATTTGGTTACCATCAGGTGAGAAAAATGGCCCCCCATTGTAGCAGGCATCATTGAAGGTCACTTGCTGCAGATTTGTTCCACCAGCATGTATAGTGAAGATGTTCATTGCTCCATCTTTATTAGAGGCAAAAACGATACGAGACCCATCGGTAGAATAAGCGCATTCTGCGTGGTATTCAGAGCCTCTGGTCAAAGCTTTTAAACCAGTTCCATCTAGATTGGCTTCATAAATATTCATGTATGGGGTGAAATCCCAGGAATATTCCCCGTTACTTCGTTTATAGCCAGAAGCCTCTTTATTTTCAGAATTGAGATTGGGATCCTCATGACTGGAGGCAAAAATGATTTTGTTTCCATCTGGATGAAAATAAGGGCATGTGCACGCTCCCTTCCCGGTGCTTACCATATAAGGAGTGCCTTGCTTTTGATTTAATTTCATAACATAGATTTGATAGTGCTTTTCACCTTGTGGAACAGCTTGAAAAGCGATGTTTTCGCCATCGGAAGAAAAATAAGCTTCGCCTGCTTTTTCGAAGCCCATGGAAGGGAAAGTGAGTTGGGTAATATTCTTAAGAAATCTCTCTTCTTGAGAGAAATCAAAAATTTCATCACTCCATATCCGACATGAAAAAAGGGAAAAAAATAAGATAAATAAATAGAAGTTCATTTTCAGGCCTTTAACATTATGTTAACTACCTGTATGCAACCAATAAAATTTTTTAGTCAAGAAAATCTATTGTGCCTTATCATCTAAGTTAAAAACATAGGTAAGACCACGCCGTCTGCCCCATGCGGCCAAAAAATCCGTTAAGGCATACTTGACGTTAGTTAAAGCATTCGAAGAAAAAGCAGGATCCATACAAAGCACATCTTTGTTTTTTGAATCAAAGCCTTTCACAACTAATAAGTGCCCTGATTCATATAGGAAAGCACTGCCTTTTAATGGTCCTTGAACGCTTACTACCACCGGATTTCCCTTGCGCAATTGTTCAAAAATTTGATTAAAACTTGTAAAATGAGCCACAAAACAATGGTAAGATCCCCCGAGTTTATGGGAGGCTTGAGCAGTGTTTAAAATCCAGTTACCGTAGATATAAAATGAGGAGTCGACAACGGTATTTGCAAATTCAAGTGGTGATGGTAAGGGGGAATTTGATAAAAAACGGATCACAGCAGTAGTAGAGGTAGGGGAGCATAAACGCAAACTGCGTTCATCTGGTAAAGTAATTTGAGAAAGCCCTGCAACATTTAGGTTAATAAACTCATTTTCCAAATGTGATAAGTGAATATTATGCGTGGTGCCATCAATTGCTGAAACATGTAGTCCTCTAAACTGTTTTAAGGATGCTTTTTCTTTTGCTATCACGCGAATTCGAAAGCCGTTGGCTTTATGTTCATTTAGCACTTTAATCGTGTCTTGAAATGCTTCTAAAGATACTTCGGGTAGAGAGTGCTTAAATGAATATTGATCATTAGGTCCCCAAAATGCATAATCTAACCATGGGGACCAAGCGGCAATAAGTACACTTACTTGAATTAAATATGATCCGATAATCGGTCTCTGCGCATCCCAAGACACAATTAATTCATCAAAAGGAATGAGTTGCGTTTCTTCCCAAGTGAAAACCCCGCTTTCCTTTTCAGATTGATTGAGAGAGCAGTGCATTAATTGGCTGGCGCAAGCTTGGAAAGTTAAAGTTGACATTAAGATTATCCATGTGAAAATATTTTTCATTTAAAAAGCTCATATTAAATATCATAAATTTTAGCAATAAGTACCTTCATGCAATTATATTCATCGCCTTCTTTTGCAGACACTAATAAAGTTATTAAACTCCAAAAAATTCTTCCGGAAGTTGATTCTATATATAAAGAGTATGCCGAGAAAAATCATTTTCCTGGCTATGCTTATGGCATAATAGTTGACGGTGGATTGATTCACTCAGGTAGTGGGGGATTTATCGACCTGGAAAAAAAGATTCCCGCAACATCTCAATCGATGTTTCGCATAGCATCTATGACTAAAAGTTTTACTGCGATGGCTATTTTAAAGCTGCGCGATGAAAATAAACTAAGATTAGATGATCCAGTTCACTTGTACATCCCGGAAATACAGAACTTAAAATTAACTGAAGATTCGCCCATCATTACTATCAGAGATTTATTAATACATTTAGCAGGATTTTCCACAGATGATCCTTGGGCTGATAGAAAACTAGAGGAAACTGAGAATGAGCTCTTAGAATTTTTAAAAAAAGGTGTATTTCTCTCAAATGTCCCAGGAACTGTTTTTGAATATAGCAATTTGGGTTATGCCCTATTGGGATATATTATTAAGAAGGTCACAAATACTCCTTTTGGGAAATTCATTACTGAATCCTTGTGTGAACCTCTTGGAATGCAAGATGTCTCGTGGGATTTCGGAGAAATTTCTCCTTCTAAACTTGTTCATGGTTACAGGTGGGAAGATAATCATTGGATAGAAGAATCTTTGCTTAAAAATGGGATTTTTGGTGCAATGGGAGGGATGATTACCTCGGTTGAGTCGTTTAGCCGATATGTTGCCCTGCATTTATCTGCATGGCCGCCACGTAATGATTGCGAAAGCGGTCCAATCAAAAGAAGTTCACTTCGCGAAATGCACCTGCCATGGAATTTTAGAGAATTGCTGGTCGAGAAATGCCTTAATGGGCAAGAGCATGTGTTGACCAAAGGCTATGGATATGGTTTAAATTGGTCAAAGGATGGTCTAGGGAGGGTTGTAGTAGGGCATAGCGGTGGTTTACCAGGGTTTGGCTGCAACTGGTCTATCATGCCAGAATATGGTATAGCCTTAATTTTATTTGCCAATGTCACTTACGCGGCAGCTGGGAAGCTAAATCTCGAAATATTAGATAAGCTCACCTTAGCGGGTGAGTTAAAACCAAGACAATTGCCATCTTCGAGCATACTAAAAACGAGAAAAAACGATTTGGTAAAATTCCTGCCGGACTGGAACAATGCATTCAACAGTGGCGTCTTTGCAGATAATTTCTTCTTGGATCGTTCAATAGATTCATTAAAAAATGAGGCAGTTGAACTTTTTAAAAAGGCTGGGACTATTATTTCAATATCTGAATTGGTACCGGAAAATCAATTACGCGGTTCTTTTATCATTAAATGTGAAATATTAAGTTTATATGTGAAGTTTGCATTAACCCCTGAAAATCCTCCCTTAATTCAAGAATATCACATAAAACCTTTGGTATAGGATGAGGATGGTAATAGCCCTTGAGAATAATAGGGAAGCGTAGAAAATAAATAATATGCCCTTGAAAAAGTCCCTGGAGTGCTTCGGATCCGCCGCGCCTTTCAATCATGATTTTGTATCACACCCAAAATTGTTAAAGTTAGTTGACATGATAATTTAAATGAATTAAAAATAATTTTATTAATGAGGGGGAGAAAATATGTCTAAAAAGCTAGATGGAAAAATCGCTATTGTAACCGGAGCCTCAAAAGGAATCGGCGCTTCCATTGCGCTAGCTCTTGCCAACGAGGGGGCATCCGTAATTGTTAATTACTCCTCAAGTAAAGAAGGGGCGCAAAAAGTTGTATCGGAAATTATTGAGAAAGGTGGAAAGGCTGCTATAATTCAAGCTAATGTGGCAAATGCTAAAGATATCGAGAGACTTTTTAAGGAAACGATAAATACCTTTGGAAAACTTGATATAGTTGTCAATAATGCAGGTGTTTATGAATTTGCGCCTATTGAGAATGTCACAGAAGAAAAATATCATAAAATATTTGATCTAAATGTTTTAGGATTACTTTTGGTATCAAAAGAATCATTAAAACACTTTAGGGATTCAGGATGCATTGTGAATATTGGCTCCATTGCTGGTCAATCACCAGTTGCCAATGGTGTGGTGTACTGTGCCAGCAAAGCGGCAGTGGATGCCATAACTAAGTCTTTAAGCAAAGAACTAGGCCCCAGGAACATTCGTGTCAATTCTATAAATCCAGGGATGATTGAAACAGAAGGCACTCATACTGCAGGAATTTTAGAAAGTGATTTTCGGAAAAATACTGAATCACAAACCCCACTTGGGAGGATTGGTCTTCCGAATGATGTTGCTCCAGCCGTCGTCTTTCTTGCTTCCGATGATGCCTCGTGGATTACTGGTGAAACGTTATTTATTACTGGAGGATATCGTTAACACGAAAAATGTTTTGGTTCATTATCTCTTGGCTGGGATTATCTGCATTAAAATGTATATAATTATTTAATTTTTTTTAACCATTCCGTTTCTTTAAATCCGAGAAATCCAAAATCATTTCCAAGTAAGAAAGGGCGCTTTACCAGCATGCCATGTTGATGAAATAATAATAAGGCTTGTTCGACGGTCAAATTTTGAATTTTTTCTTTTAATTGCATCTCTTTATATAATAGGCCAGAGGTGTTGAAGAGTTTCTTAAGGATGTTATTTTGATAACCTAGCATTAGGTGCAATTCTTCAATTGAGGGGGGATTTTTAGTGATTTCTTGCTCCTTAAATACTATGCCGCAATTTTTTAAAAATTGGAGGGCGTCTTTGCATGTTGAGCATTTTCCATAAACATAAACGATCATCTTTTTCTAATCCATTTTGATTGGTTTGATTCACATCCTATTTTCTATCTTAAAATGATAAAATGTCGAGCTAATCTATGCTCACCGTCAGAGGCATGACATAATATTTTTGGGTCTTTGAGTATACTAAACGAAATAGGTAAGGGAATTTGTTTTTCTAAAAATTTCTTCCCAGCGACAAAGTTATTAAATGGGATTGAAAGTAGGATCCAAATTCTCCTTGATAATCTAACGATAGATAAAGGTCCTGTTTCAATGGAATAAATTCAACATGAAGTTGAGCGTTTCCCAGATTTTGTACTATTGGATCGAATGTGGTCACGTCAAAAGTTGAAGCTGCCCCAATAAAAGAAGCGGTTCCAATTGCTTTACAAGTAGGACTTTTATTCACATAGCTTAATTTTTCTTCAAAGATAAAAATTCCATATTTATATTGAAAGGTTGAATATAAACGACAACCTATCTCTGTTCGAAAAATGGACGAATTCTGGTGATTCAATTTGATGTTGAAGCCCGAAGAACCGTGTTCACGAAAATGGGATTGAGAATTATACATCCAATCTAGAGTAAGAAAAGGTTCCATCGATAAATGATCGCATTGGCAAATAGAAAAAAGATAGCTAAGTTCAAGATGAGGGGATATGTTCCAGCCTTTCAGCTGGGACTTTGAGACAATACTTGCAAAGCTATGTCGTCTGTTGTTTGTTTGAGAAATGCCTGACCAAAGAGCGGCATTTAAGTAAAAATTTGAACGCTCCCAGGTAGCATAGAGAAGTGCTGATTCGTGGTTGAGGATAGCGTTACCATTGTTTTGATGATAATTAACGCGATTTTTTGCATATGCCAGACCTCCCCCTAACACAATATTCTGTAGGCCATTGTAGTCGAATCCAAGCAGAACCCCCCCAATTCTATTTGAAAAAGAGTGAGTCGCATAGTGAGATTTGGTGCGGCTATAATTAGCAAATGGAGTTATCCACATAGAATACTTGGCTTGGGGATTTTCAAAAAGGGAATCAGATTGCCCAAAACAACAACATTCTTGAGTTAAATTTTTTCGATGGACGAGGTTATGCTGGGTTAAAACATTTGTTAAAGTAAATTGCGTGTTAGCCAAGCTTTCAAAAGGTCCTATACTTTGAGGCACGACTTTTTTCAGAAGCGAAAAAGCTGTGCTATTAATCTCTCCAGATGAGGGTAGCCCACTGAGGTAAGTTAATTTTCCATTAGGAGCTACTATTGCTGCGAAAGGAGCATTAAAAGATACCCCGCCGACAAGTGCTATGCCGGTTGGGTGTAGAGCTGCGCCGTCAAGAAAGCCGTTTCCGATTGGTAGCCCTTTCAAAGGGGTAAGAGAGCCATCGGGTGATATGAAAGAACCATAAGGACCTGCTGTGGAAAATCCTGCAATTAAGCCAGTGCCTGATTCATTGAGAGTAGCGTTATAGATGATCCCTGCCGTTGAAGGGAGTCCTTTTATTGTTTTCACCCTTCCATATCTATCTAAAAGTGCTGCGTAAGGCAGGGAAAGCGATGTGCCTCCCAAAATTCCCGCCCCTTTAGCATTGATGGCAACACTAAAGTTTTGGCCGGAAGGGAGATTGGCTATAGGCGCCACTGTTCCATTCGGTGTTACAAAGGCTGCGTAAGCAGAGGTGTTTTCTTGACCTCCGATAAGTCTCATTTTGGAGTTATTAGTGGAAACCCAGAAAATGGCTCCTGTGATTGGCAGTCCTGCTAATGGGCTCAATGTGCCTTGTTTTGAGGTCAGCGCGGCAT
>JACDGH010000142.1 GCA_013815395.1 Parachlamydiaceae bacterium | reverse complement strand
TTCTTTGTCAGCCTCGGAAGTGCGGCTCTACTAATTTTATAAATCATTACCCGTAAACAGTTTGTGACTTATGAGTATTAGGATGGGCTTTGCCGCGCCCTTTAATTCAGGGGATCAGCTTAAGCGCCCTGGTATGTAGGTAGAGGAGGAAAAAGCTACAATAATTTTATTTTAAAATCATTGTATTCCGCTTCAACGGACCTCCTGAATTGAAGGGCGCGGCAGAGCCGACGCACTCCAGGGGCTTCCCCAAATGCAATAATCTAATTTTTAATACTTTTACCATCTGTAAGGTTCATTAAAAAGCGAATCCATCAGCGATCTCACATTTTAGGAAACTTCAGGTAAGCCATCTTTGAAATTACCCTCATAGACAGATCCATCTGATAAATTTAGTTTTCCATATGAGTATTCTCCATTTTTGAATTGACCTACAAAAAAAGATCCATCTGGCCATAACATAGTTCCTTGACCTTCACACTTATTATCTTTAAATTGCCCTATATACTTTGATCCATCTTGCCATGTATAATTCCCATAACCTGTCTTCGATCTATTTAAAGATTGCCCATCAAAAAAAGATCCATCAGGTAATGTGTTATTTTCATGGATAATATTATTATCGCATTTGTTTTCACCTAAATAAGCAGAAATATTAAAAGGTAGACACTTATCTTTAACTATAGAAACCCCAACATTCTTATAAAATTCATGGCTCTTGTAAATAAGCGGTAGGACAACTAAGGCACCAAAGAAAATCTTAGTGATTAATCCATTGGTGTTTTTTACATTAGATTTTTTTTCTAAACTAATTAAAAATGTACTATTTACTTTTTCCTTACGAAATAACTCAGATTCTAAAGGAACTTGTAATTCATTTAATTGATTTTCATTTTTAGAATTGTGACTAATCACTTTAATTAATTGGTTTTCAAAAAAATTAACAGCATTAGAAATTTTTTCCTGTGCCCCATAATCTTTGCAATTTTTTTGTTTGTAATAAGCTTGCTGGCAACCTCTACAGAGTAAAAGAAATGCGTTTGAGAAGCCAATTTTATCTGAAAGTTTATCAATGATTTTATTTGCTTTTGTAAATTCCTTTGCATCCATTCCTTCAGCTAAGTTTAAAAAATCATAAACCCATTGCTCTAATGCATCTAATTGAGTGGCAGATTTATCCATTAACTTTTTAAAAGTAAATTCTGTAAGAGAACTATTAGTTTTTTTAAATAAAGATTCATTTCTTAGATTTGAAAAAAGTCCTCCGTTTTCTAATTGAGAAAACGTAGAATCGTTTTTAAAATTTGAACAATTAATATTTGATGGTGGACTTACAAAAGACATATAAAACCTCACTTAATAGATTTATTGATTGATAAAAGAATAAAGAAGATTAAATATATCGCATTTAAGCCTTAAAGTAAAGAAGAAGCATTAGAATAAAGTTGCATAGATAATATTTAATATATAATAAATAAAATTTATTTCTGATTTAATATTTTAATTGACATTATAAAAATTATAATGGATAGTTGCCTTGATAAAGGATGTCATCTTAAAATAGTGTTTATTGCAATTTTCGCCACTAAGTAGTATTTTAAAATGGTCGAACAATGTCCATGTAGCCCACCAGGCTTTTTACAAATATTTTATAATAGTGCTTTTTTTTTAAAAATAATCTAAACGGAGATAATAATGGTAAATTTTGTTTCGTCATTTATAGAAAGTATTCATGAAAATATCGACCCTTCTTACCTTAAAGACAAAGATCAGGCAAAAAAGAATCTTAAGCAAATTGGGCTCACATCAACTGCAACTTTGGTTACCAGTATAGTATTTGGGATATTAGGAATTTCTTTAACAGCTTCGGGTGCAGCTATTGGATTACCCCTTATTTTAGTGAGTCTGCCAATAGGTTATTTATCTTTTAACGTTTATAATGTATCAAAAAACATAAATGACATTTTAGATAATCCCAAAGATTATCAGCGACTTTTTGTCTTAGATCCAGGTTATGATAAACAAAAAATCAAGACAAAGCTTGAGCAAGGAACTTTTTGTTTTAGTTGGATTATTGAATTAGCTTTAGATGAGGTTGCTAAATCAAATAACATGCGATAATACAAGAGGCTTTTACAATGATTTTTTTAAAAACATCCATGATCATTTAAAGCTTTTTCAGATTAAGGCTTGTAAGGGTAGCTCTGAAGTTTATAATCTAAACACACTATGGAACTGGCTTAAATCTGGGTTGTAATTTTCCGTCCATACCCACACTCTCTAAAAACATAGATAGGGGGCGTACCCAGACGCCCTTTTCCCCATATAATGCTTGATATACCACAAGCTCTTCAAGAGTTTCGCTATGATGGGCTAAGGCAATAACTTTATAAGGATGGCCTTTATAGTGCTCATAAAAGCCATCAATGATTATAGTTTTTGCTAATGGTGAGAATGGAAGTGGGACTTTTGAATTCATAAATTTCCAAGTAATTTCTTTGTGATAAGGCTTAAAATACGCAAAGAGTATTATATTTCACTAATTAACTTAGATTGAGTCAACAGCTGTTTAACTCTTAGGATTCTCTGACTCTGATCTATTTTTTGTTCCCGGATTAAATAAGCAAATGGAAAAAAATTTTTATCTTTTTCAATCCATCCCACAAACCAAGCGTGTTCTAAAGTCTTACCATCTAATGTAACGCTTGACCCACTCCACCCAGTTTTCCCAAATAATTTCCAACCCTCAGCTAATTCCTCTTTAAACGTAATTATCTTAGTCATGCGAAGAGCATGTCTTGAAATTGGAAGTCTTTCCTGGACCATTTTTTGAATGAATTGAACTTGTTCTTTGGGAGATATTTTTAAAGACGAGTTTATCCAAGCAGGACTTGATGTGCCTGGTTTGGGTAAGCCTCCAGAGATGTCTTGGTTCCCATACTCAAATAGGGTTAGGTAGCTTTGAACTTTTTCCCCTCCAATCTTTAAGGCTAAAATCTTTGCATACCAGACACAGGAATGCTTCATCCAAGATTGAGGCGTCTGAGGAGCTTTCCATGTCACTAAGAAGTCATCATATCCTTCTTGAAAATCCCAGACGGGATTATTCTCATCTTTTAAAATTCCCGCATCATATCCCATCAAACTTAAGGTCATCTTAAAAGTAGAGCAAGGACTAATCTGTTCGTTGATCGAAGGGCCTAATTCAAGAACTACTTCATCGGTAACGCCATTAATAAGAAGAAAATTTTCCTCAGCAAGCGTAAACAAACATGGGGAAATGAGAAAAAGGCAGGCAAGTAATTTTGGAAATTTTAGATAATTCATTTTAAGCCTCATTAGGATGGTATTCTACGCAACATTTTTTTTATATAAGCAGCGATTTTATATAGACGATGATTTTTAAGCGAGAATTAAAAAACATATCAAAACATTGCTTCTCTTTCCTGTTTAGAGTAATATTGCGATTTAATAGAAGGGATCGTGGAAATGGCAGAGCTATCTTTTAATAATGAAGGACAAACCATTAAATCAGAAAGTTTTTCAAAAAAATCTTTGGAAGGTCATTCCTTCAATTCCTGCACATTCCATAGCTGCGACTTTTCCAACTCCATTCTTCGCAACGCGAAATTTTGTGCTTGCACCTTTGTGAATTGCAACTTAAGTCTTCTGAAAATAGATGCGTGCCGCTTTCAAGATATACAATTTATTGATTGTAAAATTGTTGGCGCAGATTTTTTTAAGTGCGATAAAACTTTTTTCTCTGCATTTTTTAATAATTGTTTAATGCAATATTGCAATTTTTCAGATCTTAATTTGAAAAATGGCTCTTTTGAAAACAGCAAATTAAGAGAAAGTTATTTTACAAATACATCTTTAGTTGGTGCTAATTTCTCTGGAGCAGATTTACAAGGCACAATTTTTCATAATTGCGATCTTTGTAAAGCTGATTTTTCTACTGCAACGCACTATGACATTGACCCGCAAACAAATAAAATTAAAAAAGCTAAGTTTTCGTTTCCTGAGGTTATTGGATTACTAAGAGGTTTTGGTATCACCCTCGTTTAAATTAGTTTCTTAAGGCTAGTCAACATGAAGATCGCAATTGTTGGTGGCGGTTTTTCCGCCATCTCTCTATCACTTCAGATAGTTTCAAAAGCAAACACTCCACTCTCACTATACATTTGTGAAAAAGATGAGAATATCGGCTTAGGAACAGCCTACGCAACCCAATATTCTTGGCATTTACTCAATGTGCGTGCAGCGCAAATGGGAGCTGCTTCCGATGATCCAGAAGGATTTTTTAATTGGCTACAAAACAACGAAAGCTCCTGGCAAATGGTGGATCCAGCCTTTAAAGAGCTTTCCATAAATAAAGAAGCGTTTCTTCCCCGTAAACTGTACGGGTGTTATTTATCCGCTTTATTAAAAGAAATCAAAAGCATTGCTGTTACCAAAAACATTCATTTTGAAATCGTTAATAAAGCTGTTATAGAGCTTAAAAATGCTCCTGAAAATGAAATCTCCATTGTTTTCAGTGATCATCAGCTTTTAAATATCGATAAAGTTGTTCTTGCAACAGGTGTTTATCCAATTAGAAATCTCCCCTTTGTAAGCCCTTCGAGTGGTTATATTGCCAATCTTTGGGAACTAGATAAGCAAGATCTCATCGATCAAATTTCGTTCTCGACTAAAGATTCTGTCATATTCATTATTGGTACAGGCTTGACCACGGTAGACCTGCTCACCTCTTTAGATAAGTTAGATTACCCTGGGAAAATTATTGCCTTATCACGCCATGGTCAACTTCCTGCAACTCACCAAAAGCAATCTTTACCACCTCTTGGAGATCTAAATCAAATTTTATTCGAAAAAACTTTACTTAATAAAATACGAGCCTTTCGTAAGCAATTGAAGGGAATTGAGAGTGGCGGAGGGAATTGGGTGCAACTCTTCGAAACTTTGCGCCCAGCTACTTATAAGCTTTGGCAACAACTTGCCATTCAGGATAAAAAACGGTTTTTAAAGTATTGTATTCCTTTGTGGAATACCCACCGCCATAGAATGCCTTACGACAGCAAGCGACTCATCGAGAATCTTCTGCAGAAGGGAAAGCTAAGAATAATGGCAGGTAAAATCATTAGCATTCAAGAAAAAAATCTTTTAGAAATCCATTACAAACAGGGCAATGCTGTTGAAACCTTACAAGCTGATCTTGTTTTCAACTGCACTGGCCCTGATTACACCCTTACACATTCTGCAGATCCATTAATTCAGGATCTCTTGAATAAGGGTTGGATAATCCCGGATCCTCTTGGGATGGGAATAAAATGCGATTCTAATTTTTGTGTTGAAGGTCCCTTGTCAAGGCAGATTTATGCCATGGGAGCCCTTTTATTTGGGGAGTGCTTTGAAACAACTGCGGTGCCTGACATTAGAAATCACGCCTATAAAATAGCCTCTCAGCTGCTTGTTGATGCTTAAATTATTCTTCAAATTGCTTTCTTGCCTTTTGATGATTTCTAATAGTGCGAGCAATTTCTAAAGAAACAAGGCCTCCCATCGAATGGCCAACTAGAATTGCTTTTTTCTGTCCAGTCACTTCATAAACTCGTTGGAATATTGCTTGAATTTTAAGGACATTAATTGCCTAATTAAAAGAACCCTGGCCTATACAAGAATAATTAGTACTCATTAGTTTCTCCGTATAATACATTTTAGCAAATATTTTTTATAAATTTACTAACATATATATATTAAAATAAATATTGTAAATAAAACTTAATTAAAAATAATAAAAAATAAGTTGAGTCAAGTTAAAATGTTTTTATTTTTTTCAAATTTGATTTATAATTTCCACATAACTCCTAAAGCTTGACTTTAAAATAAAAATAACTTAAAGTATCGCTTAAATTGATGGAACTGGAAATGCAATATAAATCTATTATTATTAAATTAACCAACTATTAACGATATATTATGTTCGAATCATGCATACAAAAGCAAAACCAAATTAGATCTCTCTTTAATGCTCTACCCTCCGAAGATTTAAAATATCAAAAGATAATTGAGCTTGGAAGAGAGCTTACATCTCTATCCCTCGATGATAAAATTCCAGAAAATATCGTGAAGGGCTGCCAAAGCACGATGTATTTGCGTTCTGAGCTAAGCAATGGGGTGGTGATATTTGACGCAGAGTCAGATGCTTTAATCTCTGCAGGTTTAGCTGCCATTTTGATTAAGGTTTATAGCGGAGAGAAACCGGAGACCATTTTAAAATGTCCACCTGATTTTTTAGAAGATCTCGGTATAAGTGCTAGCTTAACCCCCAATCGGGCCAATGGATTATACAGTATTCATCTGCGTATGAAGCAGGATGCCTTAAAACTTTTTATGCAAACATAAAGATTTAGTACGTTGAAAATTCCCGCGGATTCTTAAAGTGATCCCATGAATTAAAGAGCGCGTCAGAGCCCATCCTATTACCCATAAGTCCCCATTTTTGCCTTTATAAGTAGTTCTAGAAGCAAAAAAGAAGACAAATAAAGATTTTAGATTGTTTCAAGGGCGTCTTGCCCAAGGTTGGTTAATCTATTAAAAAAGATGTCTTTAAGCATTTTCTAATTTTGGGCTCGTTGATTTGAGGAAAGCAGGGCGAGACGCCCAATGCCGTCAAGTTAAAGTAAAAACTTATACAAATCCCTTTTAAAAAAAGGGATTTGTATTTTTTTTATAAAAATGGAATATGTAATTTTCAAAAAGAAAAAAAC